>DASWAW010000328.1:0-2925 GCA_036390955.1 Arthrobacter sp. | reverse complement strand
GAGAGCTTTTCGTCGAGGGCGTCCAGGATGCCCAGGTCCAGGTTCTCCGGATCCTTGGCGGTGTTGTAGCGGGCGGTGTCCACGAGGGCGTCGATGTTCTCGTCCACCTTCCGCACCAGCCGGATGGAGATCCCGCCGATTTCCGGGGCTCCCACGTTCTTGGTGATCCCCAGTTCGAGTTCGCTGATGTCCGCGGTGTCCAGCCCGAGACGGGCCTCGAACTCGGCCAGGGTGGGGCGGGCGCCGATCCAGAATTCGCCGGAGCGGGAGTCGGCGTAGAACTGTTCGGTGTCGCGGCCGGCCAGCGGACGGAAGTACAGCGTCGCGTGGTGGTGTCCGCCGTCGTCGCCCTTGCCTTCCCCCGCGGGTTCCAGGATGAGCACGGCGTCGGGCTCGTGGTCCAGGCCCAGTCCGGTGAGGTGCGCGAAGCCGGAATGCGGGCGGAAGCGGTAGTCGCAGTCGTTCGAGCGGACCTTCAGCGGCCCGGCGGGGATGACCAGGCGTTCGCCTTTGAACTGCTCGGAGATGGCGCGGCGGCGGGCAGCGGCGTGGCCGGCGACGGCGTCGCGCTCCGGACGCTGCACGCGGGACGGGGCCCAGTTGCTGGCCATAAACGCCTTGAAGGCGTCGGAGCTGGGCCGCTGTGAGCGGTTGTTGACGCGCTCGTCGAGGGGCTGGGAAGCGGAGACTTGGGTGTTATCTGCATCGTTCACCGTCCCATCGTCTCATCAGCGGAGCGGCTGAGGCCAACAGGCCGGCGGCGTTGAACCCGGGGCGCCGGGGCGCCGATCTACTAGGCTGGTGAGGTGAGGATTGACCTGCATGCCCACTCGAATGTTTCAGACGGCACCCAAACGCCCGCTGCGGTGATGGCCTCTGCCGCGGAAGCGGGTCTCGACGTCATCGCCCTGACCGACCATGACTCCACCGACGGCTGGGCCGAGGCCGCCGTTGGCGCCCGCGGGCACGGCGTGGCGCTGGTTCCCGGCATGGAGATTTCCTGCCGGACGCTGGAGGGCATCAGCGTCCACCTGCTCTGCTACCTGCACGACCCGGCGCACCCCGGCCTGCTGGAGGAAATCACCAAGGCCAAGGATGCCCGCTTCACCCGCGCCGAGCGGATGGTCAGCCTGCTCGCGGAGGACTACCCGCTGAGCTGGGACGATGTCATCCACCACGTGGCGCCGGGCGCCACCCTGGGCCGGCCGCATATCGCCGACGCCCTCGTCGCCGCAGGTGTGGTCGCGGACCGCACTGAGGCCTTCGAATCCATCCTGACCTCGCATTCACGCTACTTCGTGCAGCACTACGCGCCGGACCCGGCCCTCGCCGTCGAGCTGGTCCGTGAAGCCGGCGGCGTGCCGGTGTTCGCCCATCCGGTGGCGTCCGCCCGGGGCCGGATCGTGGGGGAGCGCGTCTACCAGGAAATGATCGACGCCGGGCTGGCCGGGCTGGAGATCAACCACCGCGACAATCCCGAGGAGGGCAGGGTATTCCTGCGCAAACTTGCGGACCGGCACGGGCTGCTGGTCACGGGGTCCTCCGACTACCACGGGGCCGGGAAGCCGAACCGGCTGGGCGAGAACCTGACCTCGCCCGAGGTGTTTGCCCGGATCGAGGAACTGGCAACCGGAACGCCCGTGGTGCGCTGACGCCCTTGGGCCCAACTGACTCGCAGCAGGGGCCGTTTTGAGCGCTCAGAACGGCCCCTGCTGCGAGTCAGTTGGTAATGCGAGCTAGTTGCCCGGAAAGACAGTGAACGCGGCGTGCGGGGCAAGCCGCTTGGCCATCACGTCAATGGCCGGCTGGTTCTGGTCCACGCAGACGAACTTCCGGTCGAGCTTCGCGGCGACCGCGCCGAGGGTTCCGGAACCGGCGAAGAAATCCAGGCACCAGTCGCCGGGGCGGCTGGAGGCCGCGACCACGCGGCGGATCAGCCCTTCGGGTTTCTGCGTCGGGTAGCCGGTCTTTTCCTTGCCGGTCGGGGAGACAATCGTGTGCCACCAGACGTCGGTGGGCAGCTTGCCGAGCTCGCGTTTGGCCGGAGTCACGAGGCCCGGGGCCATGTAGGGTTCCCGGTCCACTTCGGCGCTGTCGAAGTGGTACTTCGTGGGGTTCTTGACGTACACGAGGATGTTGTCGTGCTTGGTGGGCCAGCGGAATTTGGCGCGGGCGCCGTAGTCGTAGGCCCAGATGATCTCGTTGAGGAAGCATTCGCGGCCGAAGATGGCGTCCAGCATGACCTTGGCGTAGTGCACCTCGCGGTAGTCCAGGTGCAGGTACAGGGTGCCGTCGTCGGCGAGCAGCCGCCAGGCCTCGACCAGCCGCGGCTCCAGGAAGGACCAGTAGTCGCTGAACGCGTCGTCGTACTTGTGCAGCGCTCCCTTGATCGTGTCATAGGAGCGGCCCTTGAACCCGACCCGGTCGCCGTCGCCGCCGGCGTTAAGCACCATCCTGGTTTCCTGGCGCTTCTGGACCCGGCCGGTGTTGAAGGGCGGATCCACGTAAATGAGTGTGAAGGCGCCGTCCGGCAGCGTCGGGAGGTACTCCGCGTTGTCCGCGTGTACCACCAGATTGCTGCCGTCCGGCGCCCAGACGGTGTCAGTCATGAGGGGTTTAGACCTCGGCGCTGCCTGCCGGAGCCCCGACCTGTGCCTCGCCGGCAACCACCTCGCCGTTGTGGCGGCGGGTGCGGGTGCGGCGGCGTGCGCGGGTGGCGCGGTCGACCTCAGTGGGGGCGCTGGCAGCAGTCTTGGCCGGAGCCTCGGCCGCGGGGCCGGTGGTTGCCTCAGCCTCGGCGGGACGACGACGGCGCTCACCCGAGCGGCCGCTGTCTTTGCCGCCGCCGGTGCCGCCGCTGCGGCGGGAATCGTGGCTGCCGTCGCGGCCGCCGGTGCCGCGGCCCCCGGTGCTGCCGCTGTCCCG
>DASWAW010000327.1:0-3560 GCA_036390955.1 Arthrobacter sp. | reverse complement strand
GGCGTCCCGGACCCAGTCCTCCTCGAAGGCGAGGATGACCTTCCCGACGGCGGTCGCGTGCATGGGCAGCCGGCCGCCGACCCTGCCGGCGCGGGGCACCCGCTTGGAGCCGTAGACCCGGTCGATGTAGAGCACCTCGTGACCTGCCCGGACCGCCAGATGCGCGGTTTCGCCGGTGAGGGAGAACAGGTCCTGGACGTAGGGCCGCGCCGCGTCGCGCAGCTGCCGTCCGGTATTCTGCGCGAGCTCCCACAGCCGGATGCCGAGCTGGTAGCGGCCGTTGGGCTCGCGGGAGAGGAAGCCCCAGTCGGTGAGCTCGTTGACCAGGCGGTGGGCCGTGCTCAGCGGGAGGCCCGATTTTTCGGCGATGTCGGTAAGGCTCAGGGCACCCCGGGACGTTTCGAAAGTCTCCAGGATGGCGAGGACCTTCGAGGTCACAGTCCTGCCGGGTTCGCGGCTGCCGCCGGCCATCGTGACCTCCTTGTCGCGGGCTTGGTACCCGGTCTACCACCTGGCTTCGGCCATTGGTCGGGCCATCGGACCGCCCGGAATCGAGTGTAGTCCGCCAGTGCCCGCACGCGGCCGGGCGGTCCGGAACCCAAGCAACGCGGGGTCACTTAGCGCCCATCCGGGGCCCCGGAATGGGCGCTAAGTGACCCCGCGTTGGGGTGGGTGAATAGTGTTTCCCTGCCGGTCCGCTACGCCGGAACCACCGCCGGTGCGGGTTCACGGACCAGTTCACTCCCGAGATCGAAGGCCAGATCCCTGACAACCTGTCCGTACAGGAGCCCGCCCTTGGCTGCGCTGGAGCCGGCGGCCGATGACAGGCAACCGGTGGCGGGTGTCCGCTCCGGAACCACCGGGAGCCTGTCGAAGCGCGGGAGGACCGCGGCAGGACCGTCGACCAGGCGGTCAATGACTACCCGGGCGGGTTCGAGGTGGAGCATGAGCGAGGTTTCCAGGACCCCGCCGTGCTCGATATCCCAGCCCGGGAAGCCACCGGGATAGACCTGCCCTAGCGTGTCCTCGCTGACGAAGTCCCAGTAGGACAGCAGCAGCACGCTCTGCTCTGCCCCGGGCTTAATGCCCAGCTCGTCAAGGGCAAGATCGATGCCCTCGTACAGGAACTGGTAGTTCTCGAAGTGGCCGTTGATGAACACCACGTGCCGGACGCCCTGATTGAGGAAGGACTTGACCAGGTTGCGGGCCACGCCAATGAGGGTGGCGCCATCCAGGCTGGTGGTTCCGGAGAGGTGGTTTCCTCCGCCGGACTTCTGCTGCGATTTGTACCCGTAGGCGATCGGCTGGGCAACATGTCCACCCAGCCGCCGGGCAACACCCTCCGCGAAGTGCGATGACAGGATGGTGTCCGTTCCCAGCGGAAGGTGTGGACCGTGCTGCTCCAGGGACCCGACGGGAATGAGGACGATCGCGTCCCCGGATGCCAGGACTTCGCGGTAGGCGAAAGCATCCAGGTCTTCCAGAAATACTGACTTGTCCATGCTCGTGGTACTCCTCGTTGAGTTCAGTGTGCAAACCGCTCCGGCTTCCGCGGCGGGGTATTGGGCGCTGACGATGGTGCGGACCGGGTCGGCGGGGAATCCGGTGATGTCATCCCCGCCGTCGGGTGATCTCCTGCTCAGAGGCCTGTGGAGGGGGCGGAGACGGCGGGACGGTGGGCGGTCCCGATGGCCGCCACCTCGGGGGCGGAAGCAGGGGCCGGGACCGTCGTCGCATCGGCGCTGGTCAGGTGCAGGAATTTCCGGTGGTACCGCGGCCCCATGAGGGCGTAGGCTCCGGCGCTGGACAGGCCGCCGGCCAGCCAGGACAGATCCCATCCGCCGAGGGCGACGGCGACCGGGCCCTGCATCGCGGGCACCAGCCCGTACATGAACAGCCAGGTGGCGAAGATTCCGATGAGCAGTGACACCACGCCGGCCGGGTTCACGCCGGGCAGGCGCTTGGTGCCCACGGCGTCGAACAGCCGGGCCGGGTCGCCGGGCCAGCGCTTCTCAATCCAGAAGTAGTGCACCAGCATGACACCGCCCCAGGCGGCAACCCAGGCCACGAGTCCGATCAGCCACGCGTCCAGGACGGAAGCGAAATCCTCCTGGTAGATGAAGAAGATCACGGCCGCCAGGGAGAAGACGCCCACGAAGAGGTTGAGCTTGCGGCGGCTGATGGAGATGTCCAGCGCCTGGGTGGCCACGGAAAAGGTGTAGATGTTCAGGATGTTGGTCGCGATCGGGCCATGCAGGACCATGAGCAGTACGGGAAGGGCCAGCGCGCCGAAGTTCAGGACGATGAGTTTTCCGGGGTCGATTTCGCCGGTGTTGGTGGCCAGGCTGGCCCCCAGGATGCCCAGCCAGACGACGGGGATGAACTGGCCCAGCACCGAGGCGAGGTAGACCTTGTGCTTAGGCACCGAGGTGCTGACGAAGCGGGAGTAGTCTGCGGCGTAGGTAAACCAGGTGATGCCCCAGCCGATGCCGATGGCCGTCATGACGGCGCTCATCGCGGCGATGCGCTCGGAGCCTTCGAGGATGTGGCCTGCCGGGCCGGCGTAGGTCCAGTTGATCTGCATGCCGAACCACGCCACTGCCGACATGACGGTCAGGATGATGATGGTCGGTGGGACGGTCCATTTCTCGAACGCGGCGATCGCCTTGTAGCCGAACCAGGCAATGGCCACCTGGGTCGCCATGATGAAGGTGGCGATGCCGATCTTCCATGCGTAGTTGTGGGCCTCCGGGTCAACCCAGCCCAGGGTTCCGAACAGCGCCATGACCAGGTCCAGGATGATCCAGGTGTTGACCGCGCACCAGCCGATCACAAGAAGGGCCTGGATGGCCGCCGGCAGGTAGTTCCCGCGCCGGCCAAAGGCGGCGCGGGCGAGCACCATGCCGGTCGCTCCGGTCTTCTGGCCCAGCAGGACGAAGCAGCCGAAGAGCAGCATCCCGATCAGGTTTCCGAGGACGAGTACGGTCACCGTGTCCGCGAATCCCAGACCCAGCTGGATGCCGAGCGCGCCGAGCACCCAGTTGATTGGGGCGAGATTGGCGCCGGCCCAGATCCAGAACTGGCCGGACACTTTGCGCGTCCGTTCTGATTCGGGGATGGGGTGAAGCCACGCTTCGTGGTCTTCGCTGGCCGCTGGGGCGGTGCTGGCCGAAACCGTTGGGGATGTTTCACGCATTGGAGCCTCCGTGAGCGATTGGGTACTTCAAGATTATGTGGCCCATGCCACATCGCCTATATATGATGTGTATAGTTAATTGCTGCTTTACGCGACGGAGTGTCATGCCTGTACGTCTCATCGATGTGCTCACCCACCCAACCTTGGCGGCTGCTGACCCGGTGGTCCGCGCTGCCAGCGGCAGGGCTGCCCGCACCCAGCTTCGGTGGGTGCACTCCAGTGAGATCCTGGACATCGCTCCACTGCTGGACGGCGGGGAGCTGCTGCTGACGGGAGGGGAAGCCCTCGCACTCGCGTCCGAGGACCGGCGGATCACGTACATCCAACAACTGGCCGAGCGGGGAGTGGCCGCCTTGGCCATCGA
>DASWAW010000326.1:0-3296 GCA_036390955.1 Arthrobacter sp. | reverse complement strand
GGCCTGACGGACCGGCAAGCGGCCGGCTGGGCAGCCGCGGCCGGCATCGTGGCCGTCGGAACGGGCCTTGCCCTCGGGGAACTCGCGGCAGGACTGGTGAGCCCCTCGCTCTCCCCGGTGACCGCCGTCGGCGGCGCCGTGATCGACGCGGTGCCGCCGGGCGTTAAGGAGTGGGCCATCGCGCTCTTCGGCACGGCGGACAAGACCGCCCTGCTCGGTGGCATGGGTCTCCTCATCGCGGCCCTGGCAGCCCTGTCCGGAATTGTGGAGCTGCGGCGCCGCTTCGCCGGGGTCGCCATCATTGCCGTTTTCGGCGTGGTCGGGCTGGCGGCCGTGCTGGGCCGGACCGAACTGACGGCGAACGCGATCCCGGTCCCGCTGCTGGCCGCCGTCGTGGGCATGGTCCTGCTGCGCTGGCTGGTCCGCCGGCTGGGGGAGTGGCGCACCGCCGCCGGGCCGCCCGCCGCCGGGCCGCCCGCCGCCGGGCCGCCCGCCGCCGGGCCGCCTGCCGGAAACCAGACCGCCGGACTCCCACCCGCGGAACCCGGCCCCATGCCGCAGCCTCCCTCCCGCCGCCGGTTCTTCCAGGCGCTCGGCGGAACGGCCGCCGTCGCCGTGGTCGCCGGCCTGCTGGCCACGACGTTCCGTGGAGCCGCCGCCGCCGTGAGTGAGCTGCGCAGCAAGCTGGCGCTGCCCGCGCCGGAGTCGCCGGCTCCGCCGATCCCGGCCGGAGCCGAGGTCCGCGTGGACGGTGTGGGCCCGCTGGTGACGCCCAACAAGGACTTCTACCGGATTGACACCGCACTGCGCGTCCCGGTGGTCGACCCGGCGCAGTGGACCCTGAAGGTCACCGGCCTCGTGGAGCGGGAAGTGTCACTGGACTTCGCCACTCTGCTGGCCAAGCCCCTGATCGAACGGCACGTCACCATCGCCTGTGTCTCCAACGAGGTGGGCGGGGACCTGATTGGCAACGCCCGCTGGCTCGGCTGGCCCGTCCGGGACCTGCTGGCGCTCGCCGGCCCGCGGGACGGCGCGGACATGGTCCTCTCCCGCAGCACGGACGGCTGGACCGCCGGCACGCCGCTGGAGGTGCTGACCGACAGCCGGGACGCGCTCCTGGCCGTCGGCATGAACGGCGAACCGTTGCCGCTGGAGCACGGTTTCCCGGTCCGGCTCATCGTCCCCGGCCTCTACGGCTACGTTTCGGCGACCAAGTGGGTCACCGAACTCAAGGTGACCCGCTTCGCCGACGACGTCGGCTACTGGACGCCGCGCGGCTGGAGCGAGCGGGGACCGATCAAGACCTCCTCCCGCATCGACGTGCCCCGGGACGGCCGCTCCGTCAGCGCCGGGACCGTGGCCTTCGGCGGGGTGGCCTGGGCCCAGCACACCGGGATCGGGCGGGTGGAGCTCAGGATCAACCGCGGGGAGTGGCAGCCGGCGGAGCTGGCCCCCGGGATCTCGAAAGACACCTGGTACCAGTGGAAGCTGGCCGTCCCGCTGACCCCCGGCCAGTACGAGATCCAGGTCCGCGCTACGGACCTCGACGGCGTTGCACAGGTGGAGGACCGCGCGCCGGTGGCGCCCAGCGGCGCCACCGGCTTTCACACGGTTAGAGTTGACGTGAAGTCCTAACCGTCCGGCCCCCACGCCGGGCCGGGGAGCCGGGCCGGCGAACTGCGTCAACGGCTCACGACGAGGGGTCACGAACACATGCACCGCACCCAGGCACGGCACGTCACCGTGGAAGCACACCGCGAGTCGGTCCGCCGGCTCCTGGCCCCGCTCCGCACCCCGGACCGGATTGAACGGCTCCCGCTCCTCGCGGCGCTGGGCCGCGGACTCGCGGCGGACATCGTCGCCCCGCTGGACCTGCCCCCGTTCGCGAACTCCCAGATGGACGGCTTCGCGGTCCGCAGCGCCGACGTGCCCGACGGCGGCAGCGAACTGCGCGTCGTCGCCCCGGTTCCGGCCGGGGCCGCCCCGGCCGGACTCGAACCCGGGACAGCCGCCCCGATCATGACCGGCGCCGTGATGCCGCCCGGCGCCGACGCCGTCGTGCCGATCGAACAGGCCACCCCCGCCGTCTTCCCCGCGCCCGGGGCGCCGGCCACGGTCCGGCTGCCCGCCGTCCCGGCAAGGAACTTCGTCCGCGACGCCGGCAGCGACATCCGCACCGGCGAGCTGGCCCTCGCCGCCGGAACCCACCTCGGACCCGGCCAGCTGGGACTGCTGGCCGCCCTGGGCCTCACCGAGGTACCCGTCTACCGGGCGCTGCGGATCCTGCTGGTCACCACCGGGGACGAAGTCGTGGAGCCGGGCAGCCCGCTGGGCCCCGGCAAGATCTACGACTCCAATGCCACCTTGCTGGAGTCCTCCATGCGCCAGGCCGGACTGGACGTCACGCGGACCGGGATCTCCACGGACCGCCCGGCGGAACTTGCCGGGCTGCTGCGCCGGCACGCGGCGGACGTGGACCTGATCGTCACCACCGGCGGGGTCAGCCAGGGCGCCTACGAGGTGGTCCGGCAGGCGATGGAGGGCCACGACGTCGACTTCTTCGGCGTCGCGATGCAGCCCGGCGGGCCGCAGGGCATCGGGACCTTCGACGGCGTCCCCGTCCTCGGGTTCCCCGGAAACCCGGTGAGCTGCCTCGTCTCCTTCGAAATGTTCCTCCGGCCCGCGCTCGGAGGGCTCTTCGGCTCTCCCGCGCCGCGACCCGCGGTGAGGGCACGGCTGGCCGCGGCACTGACGTCCCCGGCGGGCAAGCACCAGGTCCGGCGCGGCACGGTCCGCCCCGACGGCACGGTCCGGCTCGAAGGCGGCGCCGGCTCGCACCTCGTCAGTGCCCTGGCGCACTCCAACGCCCTCATCCACGTGCCGGAAGGAATTGCCGCGCTCGCCGAGGGCGCCGAGGTGGAAGTATGGATGCTGTGAACGAAGTAGACCCTGCAACAGGGAACCCAGGCCTGACCCACCTCCGCCAGGACGGCACGGCCCAGATGGTCGACGTGTCCAACAAGGCGGCGAGCACCCGCGAGGCCACGGCCACCGCCACGGTCCGCAGCACAACCGAGGTCCTGGCCCTGCTCGGCGCGGGCGACCTGCCCAAGGGCGACGCCCTCGCCGTCGCCCGCGTCGCCGGCATTATGGCTGCCAAGAAGACCCCGGACCTGATCCCGCTGTGCCACCCGCTGCCGATCGCCAAGGTCACCGTCGACTTCGAACTCGACGCCGACTCCGTCACCGTGTTCGCCACGGTCAAGACCCTCGGGGTCACCGGCGTCGAAATGGAA
>DASWAW010000325.1:0-52551 GCA_036390955.1 Arthrobacter sp. | reverse complement strand
GTGCAAAAAACGACACCCGTGGTCGCCTTGGACGCATAGAAAGTACATGACCAATCACACGCCACTGCTCCGCGACAAGCTCGCCTGGGACGGCAAGACGCTCGTCGTCACCGGCGACGGGCTCGTCGAAAACAAGCTGAGGCGTGCCGCACTGTCGCCGTCCACGTCCAAGTCCATGCAGTCGTGCGCCGCGCGCTGGGTAGGGGAGCGCCTGCTGCGCTCCGAAGAGGAAGACCCGTTCGCGCCGGCGCCCCTGGGAACCTCCGGCCACGCGGTCCTGGAAGACCTGTTCGACGTCCGTGAATTTGCCGTCGAAATGCGGACCATGCGCACCGCCGCCAGCATCGTCGAACGCCACGCCGACAAGCTCTGGGCCGATGACCCGAACGCTGACGACGCTGTACGCGCCGCCGTGCGGATCAACCGCTACCGCTGGATCGCCGATGTCCGCACCTCCTACGAGGGCCTGTGGACGATCGAGGACCCGAAATCCATCAACGTGTGGGGCCGCGAAACGCAGATCGACGGACTGTTCCTCAACGGTGTCCCGATCAACGGATTCATCGACCGGATCCAGGAAGGCACTGGTGCGATCACTCAGAAATACGGCCTGATAGCTGAAGATTTTAAGACGGGTAAGGTCCCGTCGAAGTACAGCCTGCGCTACGGCGACGACCACGGGGACCAGCTGAGGATCTACGCTGCGGCCCTGGAAGCGAAGACCGGCGAGAAGGCTGTCGGCGCCACCGTGCTCTACACGAAGTTCGGTGAGAAGCGCGATGTGGACCTGTCCGAGTCCGCCATGGCCAAGACCCTGAAGACGTTCAAGCTCTCCTGGGACCGGCACAACCGGTACATGAAGAACGCTGAGTTCCCCACGAAGGTTTCCGCCCTGTGCGGCTGGTGCCCGCTCGTGAACTCCTGCCCGGTCGCCAAGGCCGAGGGCAAGGAAGGCAAGATCGACGGCCTGCTCTCCGCCACCGACCTGGGAATCCCGTCCCTGCGCCCCGGCGCCGCGGCTGCTCCCGAGCCGGTTCCGGATGACTCCGTGGACAGCGACGGGAACCTCATTCTCTTCGCCCCGGACCTGTCAAAAATCCCGGCCGAAGACCTCGCGCTGGTGGAGAGGGCCAGCGAGCTTGCCGCACACATGAATGTCAGCGGGGAGAACCCGAAAAACGACTCCGATGAGGAAGATATGCCGAAAATCACCGAGGACAAGGTTTGGATCGAAACCGCCGACGGCGAGTTGAACCCCAACTCGTTCGCGTCCATTGCCGCCATTGGCAACGCCAGCCTGGCCGTTGACGTACTCTCCAAGGCCGGGATCGAACTTAAGGGTTCGACCGTCAAGGCCCTGGCCTTCACGTTCCTTTCCATCGTCTCTGACGCCCAGTTCCACTGGACCGGGTCCAGGTCCCTGATGGATGGCGCCAACACCCGGATGCGCGGTGCCCTGCGCTCCGTGATCGACACGCTTCCCCTGCCGTTCGGCCAGGACGAAGCCGCGTGGGACGAATGGGCCAGCGCGGCTCTGCGCCGGTGCAAGGCCATCACGTCCGTTGCCCTCTCCACCTACCACGACGAGGCTCCCGAGCGCCCGTGGGCGGCACTGGCCGGAATCACAGCCACCGAGTCCGCCGAAACGGTCAAGGCTGCCCCCAAGGCCCGCGCCAAGGCTCCTGCCAAGGCTGTTGCCGAAGCAGTCGTCGAAGCTCCCGCCCCGGTAGCCGAGGTCCCCGCAGTCGTCGAGGCCCCGGTCGCCGCGACCGTGACCACGATCAAGCCCGCCCCGGCTCCCGCCGGTCTCAGCGACCACGACTTCCCTGACGAGGACGAAGACGCCGCCTAGTCCGTTCCACCCCACCACCCCGTATGACCCACATATGAAAGCAGGAAATTCCCTTGGCTCTTGACACCCTGACCCGCAATAACATCATCCTTGGCGCCGTCGGCATGACCGGCGCGGTCGGCGACAGCGCAGCCGAATGGGAGATGAAGCTGATCGCCAACGCCAAGCACCTCACCACGCTGCTGGCGGACGGCTCGAACATCGCCAAGACGATCGACATGCTCGACGACGCGAAGAAGTTCATCGGCACCGTGCTGTACGTCGGCAAGGAGAAGTCCTCCAAGCGCGGCTTCGTGGTCCTCAAGACGTCCCCGACGAAGCTCAACGCCGAAGGCATCGAAACCGTCCGCACCGAGATCGTCGAAGGCAACGACTCCGTCACCGCGTTCGCCAAGGACCTGCGCGAGAACATGGTCGGCCACCGCGTCCTCGTGTATGTGGAAATGCAGACCGGCCGCGACGACCCGACCCGGAAGTTCCGCATCCTCCAGCACGTCTCGGACCTCGGCGAGGACACCTCGATCACCGAGGACGACCTGGCCGCCGGTAAGGCACGTGCCGCCAAGGACATGAAGGGCTAACCAGCCCCGTCCTGCGACGACAGAGCCCCTGTCACCTACCCGGTGGCGGGGCTCTGTCGTTTTGCCCGTTCCGCCAAGGTCTACGCATGTTCCCCGGTGGACCAACCAGAAGGAGCACGACACCCGTGAGCACAGCAACGTACGAGAACCTGACCTTCCCCTCGCACGGCGACACCGCCGAAGCAGAGACCGAACTTCCCGACCTGGACGACCAGGATCTGGAGGACGCCGAGACCGACGAAGAGGAAGCTGACACCTCCGCCGAGGACACCGTCCTTTCCTCGGATCCGGCAGCCAAGGCCAAGAACCAGGCCAAGTCCAACCGGGCCCTGATCCGCCGCGCCGCCGCGAAGACCGTCGAGGTCCTCGAAGCCGGCGAAGGCACCCGCGTGCTGGCCGCCACCCTCGTCGGATCCTCCCCGGACCCGGTCGACCTGGCCACCGCAATCATGACCGCACCGCGGACCTCCCAGACCGCCGCCGCTGACCTGGACGAGATCGCCACCGCGCTCAAGTCCGACGCCTCCTGGGAAGCCGGCATCATCGCAGCCTCCCTGGAACGCGGCGCCCTCAAAGACGTCTGGACCCTGCTGTTCGCCCTGGACGCAGTCGGCGCCCCGACCCCGCCGGCCGCCATCGTCAAGGCATCCGGCGCCATCGTCAAGGCCACCGCTTCCCTGACCGATGAGTCCAAAGCCGAGCTGGCTGCAGCCGGCGAACTCATCAAACGCTCCTAGCATCACCCCGGAAGGCAATCATGGCCAAGACCACACGCACCAACGCAAGCACCCCCGACGTGGGCTGGCTCAGCAACCCCGATGAGCTGCCCCGCGCCGACGTCGAGCTCAAGGACAAGGCCGCGGGCCGGCAGAAGCTGTACCGCTTCGCGGTCGTCTCGGTCCTGTTCGTTGGCTTCCCGCTGTCCGCGTTCGGAAACCTGGCCATGCTGCCCAAGATCCTGGACTCCAAACCTGCCGCCGTCTCCCAGCCGGGCGCGCTGACTTCGGAAACGAAGCCGGCCGCCATGCTGGCGGTGCAGAACTGGCTGGCCCAGAGCCCGTCCCCGCTTCCGGGCGGCCAGCTGCTCTCCTGGGACGGCGTCGACATCCAGGCCACCCCGGAGATCGTCGTCGACCCGAACACCAGCCAGACCACCGAGAAGCAGGGTCTGCAGATGCACCACATCACGGTGGCGTCAGCGACCGGGCAGATCTTCAACACCACCGTCCAGGTCGCCTACTCGAAGGTCCGCGGATCGCAGGTCATCGGCCTTCCCTCCCTGGTCCCGAGGGCACCGGATGACAAGGGAACCTGGCCCGGCATCACCTCCTGGCCGAACCTGACCACCGTCACGGCATCTGATCCGATGATCCAGTCCGCGACCGCCTGGGTGAAGGCCTTCACCTCCGGGAACACGGACACGCTCCGGCTCTCCGTCGGCGACACGGACGTCTCTCACTCCTACATCCCGCTGGCACAGGTCACCGCCACGGATGTCCAGGTCGCCGCCGTCGGCTACCGCAAGGATGTCAAGGCCGGCGACTCCGCGCCGAAGCCCACCCAGGTCATCGCCCGGGTCACCTTCGCCGTCCAGTGGCAGGGCCAGGACATGGGCACCTCCAAGACCCCGTCCCGGGTCAGTTACGACGTTCTGTTGAACCGGGCAGACGGCGGAGCCCCTGTGGTCGTCGCCTGGGGCGGTGTCGGCTCCGGGGAGTCCCTCACCGAGTTCATGAACGCCGAGAACCGCAAGATCAACAGCGACGGCGTGGAGAAGTCCGTCACCACCGCATCGGCGACACCCAAGGCCCCCGCGCCTGCAGCGACGGCCGGTCCGACGACCTCACCGTCCTCGGTCCCGAACGTCGGCACGCTCACGCCGCCCACATCCTCCGCAGGAAAGTAGTCATGGCTAAAGCCTCAATGAATTACGAAGTGTCCGTCTCCACCATGGTCCGGACCAAGCTTCCCGAGGGCCGCCTGCTGGCGGTCGACGGCTCGTACTGGCTGTGGCGCCGGCTCCCGCTGGAACCGGTCGCGGATGCCAAGTCCATCTCCGAACGCATGAACGTGTACATGCCGCTGATGGCCGCCTACGAGGAGCTCTCCGCGATGGCGTCCACGACCGGCAACCGCCGCTCCATGTCCCGGAACAAATACCGCCAGACGCAGCTGCTGATGGTGAACCTGACCCGGCTGTACAACCCGGCCGGGCACAAAATCGCTGGCTTCCTCAAAGAATCCTTCCCGAAGCAGGCTACCGAGAAGCGCCTGGCACTGTTCGGTGTCCGGCTGGTGCCCTCGGTGGGCGCCAAGGGCGGGTTCAGCAAGGCCGTGGACTCCGTCGTGGAGACCCTCGTCAGCGGCGGTACACCGATGAGCGACTACGACGATGACCTGCGCAAGGTCGATGCGGCGATGGCCCGCTGCGGCCTCGCCACGCCCACCGCCCAGGAAATCTCGATCGCCAACTCCTGGTGGAACCAGGGCGAGTTCCCGGACACCGTGGACCTGCCGCACTCGGACCACCTGCACGTCTTCTCCGACACGAAAGCTGTCCGGATGGCCAATGATGCCGGTCGGGAAGACTGCACCAACTGGCCGGAAATCCCCAAGCACCGGTCCCTGACGATCGCGACCCTGGAGGACTTCAGCTTCGAGTTCGAATCCTCCGAATCCTCCATGGCCCACTGGGCGACCGGCCTCGTTGAAGACGGTGCCGTGGCGATCTCGATCCGTGGCGGCGTAGAGCCGGCCAAGATCACCCGCCAGGAACTGCGCCGCCAGCGCAAGCGGTACATGGATGACATCAACGAACGCCACAAGCAGAACAAGATGGAGGATGGCCGGCAGCAGGAAATGCTCGGCACCCTCGAGGCTGTCGAGGGCGTGTACGCCGGCGGCGGTTCCCCGACCCTGGTGGACGCCTCCGTGCTGGTCGCGTTCAACGGCGAAGTCGAAGACATCACCCAGGCCGGGCCCCGGTCCGCGGCGAACCTGCGGATCATGAACTTCCGCCAGCGCCAGGGTCTGGCCGAAATGCTGATGTGCTCGAACATCCGTGCCAACCCGAACCTTCACGACCTGCCCATCCAAGTCATCGCGTGCTCGGGGATCCAGTCCCTGTCCACGGTCGGCGACAAGGACGGCGCACTGCTGGGCTTCACCGAACGGGATTCACAGCCCGCCTACGAGTCCCCGACGGCAGCATCCTCCGGCGACGCGGCCCCGATCTTCGTCAACCTGGGCGCGACCGGCTCCGGTAAATCCATGGTGCTGCTCTGGAAGGCAATCCAGTTCGCCAAGCTCGGCGGGCCCCAGGTTATCATCGACCCGAAAACCGGATCTGATCATTCTCCGACGGTCCTGGCCCACGGCGGACAGGTCGCTTCCCTCGATGACCTCAAGGGCGCCGACGGCATCTTCGACCCGCTGCGCTTCTCGCCGAACCCGACCGTCGGCGTGGAGCTGGCAGTGTCCATGCTCGCCTCCATCGACCCGTGGGGCGGCAAGGCCAAGGAGTACGAGGTGCACCTGTACACGGCCCTGTCCTTCGGCGTCTCCCAGGGCGCTACCTGCGTGGGCCAGGCGCTGCAGATGGCACTCGACGCGAACCAGGCGAGCCAGGAACTGGTGGACCCGATCTTCCGGCTCGCGAACACCTCCCCGCTGTTCCGTGCCTGTGTCGGCGTGGATCCGCACACGAAGGCACTGTCCATCAACGAGGGCATCACGCTGATCAAGGTCGGCAACACGCACCTGGATCTGCCGGAGCCCGGTGCGATGGAGAGCGCCTCCCTGATGCAGAAGGTGT
Source organism: Arthrobacter sp. (assembly GCA_036390955.1). Taxonomy (GTDB): domain Bacteria; phylum Actinomycetota; class Actinomycetes; order Actinomycetales; family Micrococcaceae; genus Arthrobacter. The sequence goes on along the minus strand of DASWAW010000325.1, from coordinate 46,304 downwards.
CCCTGGCGCTGGTCCGCATGATGGTGTTCGGTTCCGCGATGGCCCTCACCGGCCGCGGCGGGGCGATCCACCTCGATGAGGCCTGGGTGTTCCTGGGCGCCGGCAAAGCCGAGGTCGAGCGCCTGGGCCGTCTGGCCCGTTCCCAGCAGGTGCTCCCGGAGCTGTACACGCAGCGCGCCTCTGACCCGCTGAAGGCCGGGCTGGCCGGCTACATCTCCCGCGGCCTGATCCTGCCCATCGAGGACAAGGACGAGGCCCGCGCGGCCCTGGAGCTGTTCAAGCTCGAAGCCACCGAGGAGCGGATGACGCGCATCACCGGCAAGGCCATGCTGGGCGACGGGGAATCCGTTGCCCCGAACTGGTCCTCGATGCGTGCCCTGCGCGACCCGATCACGAAGACGGTCCTGCGCGGCACCGTCGGGTACTACTCCGACCTCGCCGGCCGGTGTGTTCCGATCGAGATCGTCCTGCCGCCGGCGTTCCTGAAGCTCGCTTCCACGAACTCCGATGACCTGAATGCCCGCAACGCCGAACTGGCACTGGCCGGGGCAGCAGTCTAAAAACCGGGTCCGCCCGGCGTGTTGAGACGACACGCCGGGCTTTCCCGCGCCCGGACTGGATGTGAGTCAGTTCACACATGTTCCTTGTGCACATTAACGTCCGGGGCCGCACACATAAGGTTCGTGCAAACACTTCAGACCTCCGACTCCGATACAGAATGCCGGGCGGTCCTTCAGCAATTCGCTGACGGAGACCTCTCCCCGTTCGACACCCGCAAGGCTCTCGCAGAAGCCCTTCACCGCTCCGGCATCGCTGCCACAGTAGCGGGGGAGAAGCCGCTCATTGACCGGCAGCAGCTCCTGGACATCACCGCCGAAATGGAAGAACTCGTCGTCACCAAGATGATGCAGGAAACCTCCGGCGGCTACGACCTGGACCGCGGACTGGACGGCGCCTCGGCGACCGGCTGGGCCCGGCAGATGCTCCGCGCGGCCCGAAAATCCATCGAACGCAACCTCCGGACCCGGAACGGCAAGTACGAACTCGTCGAACCGATCAAGACGATGGAAAACGACGAGGTCCGGCACCGCACCCATGCCAGCTACGTCTTCCACACCCGGTCTGAAGATGACACCCCCGAGGTCATTGAAGCCTCCGACTCCGGCCAGCGCATGCTGGTTGCCGCCGACTGGCTCCGCGCCCGCAGCCGCCACCTGCGCGACAACTCCCGGCTCGAAGCCCAGGCCGCATCCCTGACCCACGCCTACGGCATCCCGGCACTGGACCGGCCCCGCCTGCACGAACGCCGCCGGCTCTCAGCACTGCTGGCCCTGGACTCGTCCATCGCGCACCGCTCCGTCACCGAGATGTACCGGATCATTTCCGGGGACCCGGTCACCGACCCGGTGGACCCCGGTTTCCTCACCCTCTGGGACGAGTTCGCCTACAACAACCTCGAAGCCATCGCCACCGCCGCCCCGATGGTCGCGTCCGCCCTGGTTGAATCAGTCCTCACCGACCGGGTCCGGCCCTCCCGCACCGTGCTGCGCTCCTTCCGCGGCGCCGTCCGTGCCATGGGCCCGGAACGCAACTGGTCCCGTGTCGCCGAAGACGTCTGCGAGGCGTTCATCGCCCTGGAATTCGAGGCGTACTCCTCCTTCGACACCACCGGCGCCGAATACCGGGCCGAACGCATCGCCGGCCGCCGCATCGCGGTCATGAAAGCCCCGGACGTGTTCGCCCGCGCCCTCGCCCACAAGGGCCAGCGCCTCGGCCTGACCGAACACGCCATGTACGCCCAGCTGGATCAGCTGATCCGCAACCTCACCGACGTTGAAGTAAAGGCCCCTGCCGCATGAAAACCATCCTGGGACGCATCCGTTCCTTCAACTGGAAACAGCCCTTCGGCTGGGCCGTTGTCATCGCCGTCTCCGCTACCCACATCCAGACCGTCATGGCCGTGCCGTTCAGTCCCGACACGGTCGGCTGGCTGTTCCCCGTCCTGCTCGGCCTCCCGGCCCTGGCCACCATGATCCTGCTCCCGCGCGGCTACCGACGCTGGTACCGCTGGGCCGCCCTTGGACTGCTCTTCCTGACCACCTACTCGGACTCCGTCCCGCTGGTCCTGACCGTCGGCGAAGCGTGGGCACTGCACCGCCAATGGGTCACCGAACTCGACGGCGGCATCATCAACCGTTTCCGCCGCACCAAGAAAGCCCCGCCGGACCAGGCGGACAAGACCACCGCGTCCCCTGCCGGCTCAGTCTTCCTGAAGCTGCGCAAACCCAAGACTGCGTAGGGCCCGCACAGCCCTGCGCACTGGGCGGATGTCGGATCCGCCCGGGCCCGCCACTGGATTACCGGTGGCGGGCCCGCCTTTTCTTCACCCCGCCGCCTGGACCTGTCGGCCGTGGGGACCTCGACCGCATAGAGAGCACCATGATGATCCCCACCCTGACCGAAGCCGTCCGCATCGCCACCGGCATCCCGGACGCGCAGGCCCGCCCCGGGCAGCTGGCCCTGACGGAAGCCATCGAGGCCGCGATCCTGAACACCGGCCACACGATCGGGGTTGCGCCCACTGGCGTTGGCAAGTCGATAGCACTTTTGGCCCCCGCCATGGTCGCCGCCGCAGTGCACGGCCAGCGGACCATCATCAGCACCGAGTCCCTGTCCCTGCTGGGACAGATCATCGACAAGGACGCCCCGGACGCGGCCGCCGCCTGCGAGAAAGTCACCGGCACCCGCCCTGACGTGGCAATGCTCAAAGGCTTCTCCAACTACGTCTGCCTGCAGGCTGTCCGGGACACCGCCGAGGCTGTGGCCGGCGCCGTCGGCCAGCACCTGAGCTTCAAGGCTCTCGCTGCGAAGCTCGCCAAGCTGCCCAAGTCCAAGCGTCCCCTCGTGGACGGACGCCCGTTCGACGTCATCAACGGCATCCCGCTGCTGACCTGGGCCCTGACCCTGGCGCCGGGGGACGCCGGAGACAAGCAGAACTACCCGGGCAACCTCACCAACGACCTGTGGGACCTGATCTCCGTCGGCCCGTCCGAATGCATCGGCGACTCCTGCCCCGTGTTCGACCTGTGCAAGCCCCGCGGCGCCCGCGCCAAGGCCGCCGAAGCGGACATCGTCGTCACCAACCACTCCATGCTCGCCGTCCAGGCCGCCAAGGGTGTCCCGGTCATCATCGGCAACAAAACCCTCGGCGAATTCCACATCATCATGGTCGACGAGGCCCACACGCTCCCGGCCGCTGTCCGCAACGCCGGCGCCTGCGAGGTTTCCGCCGCGACCGTCACCTCCCTGGCCAAATCGATCACCCGCGTCCTCGATGACCTGGACCCCGCCGTCGACAAGCTCATCGAAGAGGGCATGGCCATGGCCATCGAGGTGAACACCGAGCTCGAGGGCTACGCCCGCAACACCCGCAAGGGCGAGGTCTTCAAGGTCGGCGAAAACATGGACCCGGTCGAAGACACCGGAGAGATGGTCATCGCCTGGGCCAAGTCTGTGAAGAACGCCCTCGAAAAGTCGGCCGACTCGTCCAACACCCAGATCCGCATCAAGGCCAAGCGCCTCACCGGCCGGATCGACAACTTCATCGCCAACGTCGCTGCCGTCAAGCTCCACAAGGTCGGCACGGCCCGCTGGATCGAATCCAAGACACCCGGCCCGGCCTCCAAGAACCAGCAGCCCTACTGGGCCGCGAACGCCTCCCCGGTGAACATCGGCGGGCTCCTGCAGGCGAACCTGTGGACGGCCCCGGTCATGTTCGATGAAGAGGACCCGATCGCCCAGGCTATGAAGGAGGCCGGGGAACCGGTTGACAACGAAGAGCCCGAAACGTACCCGATGACGGTCATTGCCGTCTCCGCCACCCTGCCGTCCCGGTTCGGCTACCAGGCCGGGATGACCGCGGACAACATCGCCTACCCGTCCCCGTTCGATGACGCCTACGGCTCCTCCCTGCTGTACATCCCCAAGGTCTCCGGCGCCGAAATCCAGGAGCTCTACCCCGGCTGGGCCCCCGGGCGCCGGACCAAGTTCGACACCAAGCTCCACGAGCAGTGGGCGGCAAGGAAGAACGTCGACCTGGTCACCGCCAACGGGGGATCCGCGCTGATCCTGTCCGCGAACTCCAACGCCGGCAAGATCTACGCCGCGGCGCTCCGGGAGGCTGCGGGCTCGGACTACAAGGTCTACTCCCAGTGGGACGGGCTCTCCACCCGCCAGTTGATCAACGCCTGGCGCGAAGATGAACGCTCCGTCCTGGTCGGTACCCGCTCCCTCATGACAGGGGTGGACGCCAAAGGCCGCACGTGCTCCCTGGTGACCATCGATCGTGTCCCGCGGGCCGCCGGCAACCCGGTGGACGACGCGCGTGTAGAGGCCCTCATGGAGGCCCTGGAAACGGACAAGTGGTCCGCGGACCGGATGGTGTATTCCTCCGATGCGTCGCTGCTGATGGAACAGGCCGTCGGCCGTCTCATCCGTTCCGTGACCGACTCCGGGCTCGTGGCCCTGCTGGATCCCCGGATGCTGAAAACCGGTCCGGTCTCCTATCCGGAACCGACCCGCGCCGTCTACAAGAAGGCCGTCGCCCGCTTCACCACCGTCACGACCAAACTTCCGGAAGCCGTGGACTTCCTGCACCGTGCCTCCGGCCGGGCCCTCCTGCCGGCGGGCTGACACTTTCGGTGTCCGGCCGCACACAAGAGGTTTACCCGCACCACCCACCAAAGACCATTACCACCACCCGAAAGGCAGAACCCATGTCTGCAGCAGTTCTCGAAGCACCCGTCGCCACCACCGCGGCAACCTCCGAATTCACCCTCGAGGTGTACTCGAAGAGCCCGTGCGTCCAGTGCGACGCCACGAAGCGCCAGCTCAAGAAGAAGAACACCGGCTACGAACTCCTGGACGCCAAAGTCACCGCCAACCGCGAGATGGGCCTGGCCCTGGGTGTCATGACCGCGCCCCTGGTCATCGTCCGTGCCGCCGATGGTTCCATCGCCGATTTCTGGGGCGGCTTCAACCCGCCCAAGCTCGAAGAGTGGGACGCGAAGCTGGACCGCCAGCCGGCCGCCAGTGAAGAGAAGGCGCCGCTCCGGCTCGCCGCCTAGCATTCCCTGGAAGGCCCGTCACCGGTTGGTGGCGGGCCTTCCTCGTGCCCGTACATGGGCCTGACATGGGGAAACACCTCATCCGGCCGTCAGGACATGGCCCGCATAGTAAGTAATGTGGATATACAGACTTATGCAGCGACCCTTGGGGCGGGTCCAACACGAAAGGGCCGATCCGTCGTGCCAGATGCGTGGATGGGGGCAGCCAAGACCGTCGTTGAATTTGTCCGCTCCCAGAACCGGCTCCCCGAGCCGGGACCCTACAGCCGGGAAGCTATCCTTCACGAGTGGCTTCGCGGCCAGCGCCGCTCCGCCCAAAAGGGCCGCCTCAGTGCCGTGCACATGGAGGTGCTGGACCGGAACATCCGGGGCTGGCGGCTCTCCCACGAGGACCGCTGGCAGGCACAGCTCAACTCCCTGGCGCTGAGCATGAAGACCGGTGCCCCGCTGGATCCAAACCTCAAATACTGGCTGCTGAACCAGCGCCGCGCCCTGGCCGACGGCACCCTGAAGTCTGAACGCCAGGAGGCCCTGGATGCGAGTATTCCGGGCTGGCAGGAAAACAGTGACCACCAGTGGCGCTCCCGCGCCGAGGACCTGGCCGACTTCGTGGACCTGAACCGCACCACCCCGCCGTATGAGGCCGGGGAATCCGAGCGCGCCGGGCTGTACCGGTGGATGAACTACCAGCGGTTCCTGGCCCGGTCCGGGAAGCTGCCCAAGAAGCGGCTGGACTGGCTGAACAAGAACGTCCCGGACTGGCTGCCGGCCGACAGCGGCCGCGACGGCGCCTGGACCGCCATGGCTGACAAGGTTGCCGAATTCTTCAAGACGAACGCCCGCTGGCCGCTCGCCTCCCGCGAGGATGAACGCCAGATGGCACGGTGGCTGGGAACCCAGCGCGCGGCCGCCCGCAAGGACCGGCTGAACGCGCCCCGTGCCGCGTGGTTGAACGCGAAGCTGGCCGGCTGGGATCACCCGGAGCGTCAACGCATCACCGGCGGCACCGGATGAACCTCGCAGACGAGCGCCGCACCATCGCAGCGATCGCTGCCTTCCGCCGTGAGCGGGGTACCTGGCCGTCGCCGGCGGCCGCGTCCGTCCACGAACGCACCCTCGGGGTGTGGCTGAACACCCAGCGCATTGACGCCGGGCGGAAGACCATCGACTTGTTCCGTCTCGAGGTCCTCGATGAGGAGCTTCCCGGCTGGCAGGTCACTGCCGAGGACGCCTGGCTCGCCAGCGCACGGGAGGCCTCCAGCTTCCTGCTCCTGCACGGGCGCCAGCCGTCCATGGCCGGCCCCGAATGCGGGGAACGGCTCATCGCCACCTGGCTGAAAACCAACCAGTCAGCGGAGCGACTGGGGATGCTGCGCCCGGACCGGGGAACCTGGCTGGACAGTCACTGTCCGGGCTGGCGGAGCCTTGAGAAGCCGGTGTTCCCGGACCGAAAAGGCCCGTCGCTGGTTTAGGCGCATAGAAGAATGCATGAACCTTCTGATCAACGCCAAGGCCGACACCGCACTCACTGACCCCCAGCTCCACGGGACGGTGAAGATGGCCTTCCTTGATCCGCCCTACAACACGGGCAGGAAGTTCGGGCAGTACAGCGACTCGTCCCCGCTGAAGGGCTGGCTGGCCATGCTGGAGCGCACCTTCGCCGGCGTCCGGGACACTCTCACCGAGGACGGCAGTATCTTCGTCCACCTCGATGACCAGTACATCCACCGGGTCCGTTGCCTCCTGGATGACATCTTCGGGGACCGGAACTACGTCGGGACCATGATCTGGGAAAAGAAGAACCGGGCCTCGTTCCTTCACACGCACCTGGCCGACGTCACCGACCACATCCTCGTCTACGCCAAGGACAAGTCCAAGATGGCGCCGCTGGTCCACTCGGCCACCGAGGTTGGCAAGCGGATCCCGGTCCATAACAAGGGCAACAAGCCTTCCATGCTCAAGTTCCCGGCCGGGTCCATGACCTTCAATTTCAGCGACCGGATCATCGAAGCCGGCGAGATGAACACCCCGACAATCGTCTCGGACCTGCTGGACGACCTGGTCGTGGAGAACGGCACCAATAAGTTCGCCTTCCGGATGACCGGCCCGTTCCGCTACGGCCAGGACGCTGTGAACAAGATGGCCGAAACCCCCGGCGCCTTCATCTGCCCGCGCCCGATGCTGCGGCCCTCCTTCCTCTCCACTGAGTCCAAGGGCAAGGTGCTCACCAACCTGCAGTCGTTCCGGGTCAACGGCTCGCCCACCAACGAGGACGCCCGCGCCGAATCGGAACTGATCTTCGGCACCGAGGCCGGCAAATCCTTCGACACCCCGAAACCGGAAGCTCTGCTGGAACGCCTCATCGCCGCGGCCACCGAACCCGGAGACACCGTCCTGGACTGCTTCGCCGGCTCCGGCACCACCTTGGCCGTCGCCCAGAAGATGGGCCGGGACTGGATCGGCATCGAGCTCAGCCCCGAAACGATCGCCAACTTCATCACCCCGCGACTGGACGGCATCCTGTCCGGGACCGACCCGCTGCCGCTGAGCGGATACAAGACGTCTACGACTGATTACACAGTCTGCGCCGTTGACACCGCTGTTGCAGCCTGATGACCGCAGCGGGTACCGGCGGAGGGTCCTCCGCACACATGGGAGCCATGACCGACAGCAAAAGCGGAAGGATGCCCAGCCAGATACCTAATCCTGGCGGATCCCTCGGAGATCTTTACCCGCATCTGATTCCAGAATTTCATCCGACGCTAAACGGAGACATGACTATATTCGATGTGAAGCCCTCCGCGAATATCAAACGATGGTGGGTCTGCAAAGACCACGGCGAATTCCAGCAGGCTCCATGCAACCGAAAAAAGGGGCAAAAATGCCCTGCCTGCGGGAACATCAACATAGCCTCGACGCTTCGTCGAGCAAAGGCGGGCCAGTCCTTGGGTGACCTATGTCCAAACTTGGTGTCAGAGTTCCACCCAACCCTGAACGGCGCGACGACCATATTTGACGTGAATCCTGGTTCGGAGGACAAACTTTGGTGGGTCTGCAAAGTGCACGGAGACTTCGAACAGCAAATTAACGTTCGCAGCCGCGGCAATGGGTGCTATGACTGCGGAGTTCTTAAGGCTGCAGCGGCGAGGATGAAGCCAAAGCCCGGTCAGTCACTGGGCGATCTGTACCCGCTCCTGGCCCTTGAGTTTCACCCGACCCTGAATGGGGACCTGACGGCTTTCGACGTGAAACCAGGCTCGAACATCAAACGGTGGTGGGTCTGCAATGTTCACGGCGATTTCCAGCAGAAAGTCACAGCTCGGACAGGTGCCGGGAAGGGGTGCGCACCATGCGGAGTTCTCTCGGCCGCAAGGGCAAGGCGCAAGCCTAAGCCAGGTCAGTCCTTCGGAGATGAGTTTCATCATCTGGTTTCCCGATTTCATCCGGTACGCAATGGCGACTTGACCGCGTTCGACATTAAGCCCAGATCAGACATTCTGATCTGGTGGAACTGCAGTATCCATGGTGATTTCCAGATGTCACCGAGGGTTATTATGAGCACCGTTCTGGGTTGCGACAGTTGCGCAGCAGTATCTGCAGCCATGGGCCACAGCTTAATGACAAAGAAGCGTCTCATCACCCTCCTGGAGTCGTTCCGCGATGGCCTGGACAGTCTCTCTCTTTCACAAGCGCAGATGCTCACCATTGGTGTCCAGGCTGGCATCGCGAAAAACGGTGCGTTCATGCAGGTCGTGAACGGTCACAGCGTGAAGGCGTTGGACGACGCAATCCGGGCCCTCGCTGGGGACGATGGACTGGACGATGACGCCGTAGAGCTTACTGACGACGAAGCCGAGATCACTGACTCCGTCGATCTCGCTACCGGGTTCACCACAGGCACGCCGAAGCAGGGAGATCCCGCCGCTACCTGGCCTTCCGGACCCGATGCGCCGTTCGAGCAAACCTGTTTCATGCCTTCCGACGTAAATCCCGTAGCTGACGGACAGCGTCTCCCGGTCCCGAGCGCCGGACCGGTGCTGCGCAACGCCGGAGCCCTGCTGGCTGCCGCTGACAGCGATGCTGCAATGTATCTCGTGGCCTCCAGTGTGGAGCAGCTGTGGAAGAGCGCCTACCGCGCTCCGGAAACGGTGGACCTCGAGACCTCGAATGCCCGGGAGAATCACTTCGAGGAGCAGGTCCGCGCCGCCTTCCGCGCTGAGTTCGACGCTGCTCGCAGCGTTGTCCCGCCCGCCGGCTGGAACTTCGAACCCCTCGGCCCCGGAACAGGCATCGAACAGCCGCTGCTGATGCAGGCCCACGTCGCCACCCAGCTCGCGAACCGCCGTCGGATCGGAAACTGGTCAGGAACCGGAGCCGGAAAGACCGTCTCGGCCATCCTCGGAGCCCGCCTGATCGGCGCCGGCTTCGGCGACGGGGTGGTCCTCGTCGTGTGCCCGAACAACACTTTGGACGGCTGGAAGAGCAGCATCCTGAACTGCTACCCGGATTCCAGCATCTCCACAGGCGGGCTCAACCCTGTCTGGGAGCCCGGAACCGGACCGCGCTGGATGGTCATCAACTTCGATTCCTTGTCGCAGCCGGATTCCGCTGAACTGGTGGATGAGCTGCTTGGCCGTGACGACATCCGGTTGGACATGGTGGCGATCGATGAGATCCACCTGGCCAAGCTCCGAGGCCACCAGGGACAGCACAGCGCCCCGACCGAATCACAGCGCCGGACCAACTTGAAGACGATCCTGTCCCGCGCCACCGAGCAGAACAGCGACCTTGCCGTTCTCGGAATGTCAGCAACCCCGCTGATCAATGACCTCAACGAGGCCCGGTCGGTCCTGGAACTGATCTCCGGACACGATTACCCCGACCTGGACACCTTCGCCAACACCCAGAACTGCCTGAAGATGCACCAGCAGTTCGTCCTCGCCGGCACACGGTTCATGCCGGACTATGAGGCTGAACTGGAGGAAGTCAGCACGGTGGTGGACTGCGATGACCTGGTCGATGAAATCCGCGAACTCGGTGCCCGGCCCACCCCGTCCTCCGTCGAGCAGGTCCTGCTGGGCGCCAAGCTGCCCGTGATCGTCGACGAATGCCTCCTGGCCAAGACCCGCGGCAAGAGATCCTTCGTGTACGTCCACTACGTGGAAGGGATCATCGACCCGATCCGGGCCGAACTTGAAGCAGCCGGACTCACCGTCGGCGAATTCAGCGGCGACGACAAGAGCGGCCTGGCCCGGTTCACTGGGACCCACAGTGACGGCGCCCCGGTGCCAGACGCGCAGCGGGTCGACGTACTCATCGGCTCCTCCGCGATCTCCACAGGCGTGGACGGGCTCCAGCACGCTACCGACACCCTGGTGTTTGCCGTGCTGCCGTGGACCTCCGCCGAGCGCGAGCAGGTCATCGGCCGGGTGCACCGCACCGGGCAGCGTTCCGAAAAGGTCCGGGTAGTCACCCCGGTCACCGTTGCTGCCTCGCACATGGTGCCGGGCGACAGCGGCGAAACACCGTGGTCGTGGTGCCGCCGCCGGCTCAGCATCCTCACGTTCAAGCAGTCTGTCGCCGATGCCGTGCTGGAGGGTGTCATTGCGAAGAGCCTGACGGTCAGCCCCCAAAAAGCATCCGACGCAATCCTCAGCTGGATCCTCCGACTCGAAAACGACGGCGAATACGTCGCCGTCCGCCCATCAAACTACGAAATGGCAGCCTGATTACCTTGCAGATCCACCCCGCCCTCACCATGTCCGAAGCACCCCAGCTGCTGGCCGCCATCCTGGCGGACCACGCCTCACCGGAAGCCCTGGCTTCCTTCACCGCCGCTGCACAGAGCGCCGGAGACCTCGTCGATAACTCCCTCCCGCACCTGCAGGAGCTGCTGCGCCTGAGCATCAACCACCTTGCCCTAGTCCGGCCCGGCGCCGACCTCGGGGGAGAGCTGGGCCGCCTGGCCGACGGCGCCCCGACGGACGAAGACCTGGACAAACTCAACCAGGATGAAGCGAACGAGATATTCGTCTGGTGCCTGCAAATCGACTGGGATTTCCAGGGGGCACCGGCCCTCGCCGCGGATGTGTACCTGCGTGACAACGACGCCATCGACCGCGAGGTCGTCGACGCCGCCCTGGTCGAGCTGGCAGCGTTCCTGGACGAGTCAGCCGGGGCGGTGCGCGTCCCGGCGCCGGTCCGCGAACTCATCCTGGTCGAAGCCCTCCCCGCGGAGGAGCTCCGCACCGCAGCCTAGTGGCCCATGGACCCGCCGCCGTCGACCGGGATGAGTGCCCCGGAGATGTACGAGGCCTCATCACTGGCCAGCCAGCGCACGACATCGGCGATCTCTGAGGGCTCGGCGAACCGGCCGGCGGGGATCCCGTCCAGGTAGTGCTGCTTCATCTCATCGGAGACTTCGTTGAACATGTCGGTGAGCACCACGCCGGGCATGATGACGTTCGCGGTGATGCCGCGGGAGCCCAGTTCGCGGGTGATGGACCGGGCGATCCCGATCAGGCCGGCCTTCGACGCCGAGTAGTTGACCTGGCCCGGGGCGCCGTAGATCCCGGAGACGGATGAGATCAGCACGATCCTGCCCTTGCGCAGTTTCATCATGCCTTGGGTCGCCCGCTGGATGACCCGGAACGCGCCGGTCAGGTTCGTGTCGATGACCGAGGTGAAGTCCTCTTCGGACATCCGCATCAGCAGGGTGTCCTTCGTGATCCCGGCATTCGGGACGAGCACCTGGACGGGGCCGTGGGCGGCCTCGACGAGCTTGAACGCCGCGTCAACGGACGCCGAGTCGGTGACGTCCGACTGGACGCCCATGATGCCCTCCGGCAGCTCAGACTCGGTGCGGTAGGTGACCGCGACCTTGTCCCCGTTGGCCAGGAACGACTTCGCGATGGCAAGGCCGATGCCCCTGTTCCCGCCGGTGATGAGGACGCTGCGCGCCGCTGTTTCAGTCATGGTGTTTTCCTCAAAGTGGTTGGCCCCCGAAGAACCCTACCCGCCGGCCGGGCAGGTAATCGTTGAGGAATGCAACAGAAAAGAACCATTGTTCGAAGGCGTATTCGAATACAAAAGAATTGCGATAAAGCCCCGGGAATAAAGGGCGAAACGGGTGGACTAAAAGGGTGCTCCGCACACATAAGGGATAGGCCGGACGGCCTCACTTACCCCAGGAGAACATCATGGTTGCATGGATTGAAACAGCCTCAGGAAACCTGCTCAACACCGCATCCGTGGGCCACATCCTGGTCAAGGAATCCACCCCGGGAGGGACCTGGGAAGTCGTCGCCGCTACCGACGCCAAGTCCGCGGCCTTCGCGACCGGACTCGCCGGACGCCCCGCGGCACGTGCCGTCCGCAACGCCCTCGCAGTCGCCATTTCCGCGGCTGGCACTGCCGAGGCCGTCCGGATGATCTGCTTCGAAGAAATCACCGGCACCGTGTGCACCGAAGAGCTGATCTAAGGCCTCTGGCCTCCGGGCCGCTAGACCGGCCCCGCGAGGTCTACTTCAGCCGCAGGACGGCCGTCGGGGCCTCCGGCGCATAGAGAGACCATGGCCCCTCTCACCGCCGTCCTTACCGGGACGTTCCGCAACCCTGAACTGCGCTTTGAATTCGGCTGGGGTGCGACCCTCCCCAACGGCAAGTCCGCGCAGGACTGGGTCAAGGGCCTGCCCGGCCGCCGCTTCGACCGGTCCGAGAAGACCTGGTACATCACCGGCACCGGCACCCACCCGGACAAGTTCTTCGCCGCCGCCAGGATTCCCGTCGACTTCTCCGAAGCGGAGGGTGACCTCGCCGGCCTGGACTCCCTCGAAACCCTGTGGCGTCCGATGCTGAAGCGCTCCGCCAAGTTCCCGCACATGGTTTTCGTCCGGCCCCGCATGGCAGGCTACGAACGGCTCGCCGCCATCCTGGGCCCCGGCGCCGTCTGGGACAAGAACCTGCAGCGCTTCGAAGTCCAGCTCTCGGACATGATCACCAACGACGGCCAGCCCAAAAAGGGCATGCAGATGGACGACGCCATGATCGCCGATGCGGTCGCGTCCCGCCAGGCCGAAGACATCCCCGAGAGCGTCCGGGCCGCCGCCCGCGAGCTCGCCTGCTCCACCGGCGTCGACGGGGACTTCCAGCACGAGCTGTCCCCGCGCGCCCAGGAACTCATCGACATCGTCGCCTCCCACACCGGCTACCTGCCCAAATGGTTCGGCCTGGCCCTGTACCCGTTCCAGCTGGCCGGCGCCTACGCCATCGCCGGCGGACACCGCGCCCTCAACGACAGTCCGGGCCTGGGGAAGACCCGGCAAGCCCTCGCGGCGGCAGCAATTGTCCGTGCCCGGCGCACCGTCATAGTCGTTCCGCCCCTGGTCGTGGAGAACTGGTGCCGGGAAACCTACGCCGGTCTGGGCCCGGGCCTGAAGCGGATCCAGCCCGTCGTCACCGACGTCGTCGTGCCGATCGCGACCACGCGCAAGTCCAAAGCCAAGCCGAAGAAGGCTGTTAAGAAGCCGGACTTCCCGGACTACATTGTCCCGATCCGGGCCGGCAAGAAGGTTCCGCCGTTCCCGAACGCCGGCGTCATCGTAGTCGCCGACTCCCTGCTCGGATCCCGTCCCGAGCTCCTGGCCGAACTGATCGCCTGGGACCCGAACGTTGCCCTCTTCGATGAGGTACACCGGTCCCGGACCTGGGCCGGGAAGCGCGCCACCGCGAACCGCAACCTGGCATCCTCCATCAATGGGATGTGCGTGCCGATGACAGGTACCCCGTTCCTGCAGAACCCGGCCGAGGGCGCGAACATGCTCGCCATCGGCGGCCTTCTGGATCCGGTGTTCGGCGGTGCGTCCAACTTCATGGAGCGATACACCAGCCAGAACCACTTCGGTGCGTTCCTGCCCAACCGCAAGATGCTTCCCGAGCTGGAGCAGACCCTCACCCGCCAGTGCTGGGTGCGTCGGAACAAAGCCGACGTCCTCAAACAGCTGCCGCCCAAGCTGCGCACCACCAGGTATGTCGACATCGACCCCAAGGGCTTCAAGGCCGCGCACGACACCCTGTACGAGAAAGTCACGGAGTGGATAGACGAGCAGCGCGAGCTCGGCGCCCGGATCGACAACGAGGCGATCAAGCTGTTCGCCCGGACCCGTGTGGACCTCATCACCCCGCTGCGCTCCGCCGCCGGCGTCGCCAAGGTACCGGCCGCCATCGAGATCATCTCCGACTGGATGGAAGCAACCACCGAGATCCGCAACGGCAAAAAGGTCTACACCCGGCCGCTCACCGTCTGGGTCCACAACCAGCCCGTCATGCAGGCCCTGGTCGAAGCCGTCGAAAAGGCCGGCATCGCCGACACCGGGTTCATTGACGGGGGAGTGGCCCAGCACAAGCGCCAGCTCGTCGCCGACCGGCTCCAGAACGGGGAGATCGGTGTCATCTTCTGCTCCATCGGCGCCGCCGGCTTCGGCATCACCCTGACGGCCAGCTCCGACGTTTTGTTCATCGAAACGGACTGGACGCCGGCGAACATAAGTCAAGCAGAGGACCGGTGCGTGGTCGAAGGGCAGCCTGTCCAGACTGACCGCGGGCCCGTTCCCATCGAGGCGATCTCCATCGGGGACACGGTTCTCACTCACGAGGGCAACTGGCGCCCTGTTACCGACGTTTGGTCTCGCGGCTCGCGCGACAACGTAGGTGCACGGAAAGTCATCACCGAGGTCAACTTCATGGGCCAGCGGGACCCCCTGGCAGTAACTCACGATCACGAGGTATGGGTCCGTCGCGCCAATGGCATCGAGGAGTGGGCCTTCGCGTCAACAGTGTTGCCCGGGGACAGTATGGCCACGCCGAAAATGCGGCTCAGCGGCCTTGACGTTCAGAGTGTCGTCTTTCCCGACTCATGCCGCCGCTGGACAGACGCGGAGCTCAAGGCATGGTCTTCCTGCAAGGTCTGCGGATCAAAGAACGTTATTGCCCGCGGACTGTGCCAGGAGCACTACACAGCGCTGAAGCGTCAGCACCGTCTCGATTTCGGAGCCAAAACTCCGTTGCCCATATTGACGGAGCGCAGGCCCAATGGTCGATACAATCCGATGCCGGCGACGGTTGACCTGACGCCAGAGTTCTTGTCGTTCTGCGGCTTGTACGTGGCGGAAGGATTCTCCACCGTCGATGAATCAAAGGGCGCTTTCGTCTCCATCTCGGGGCACCGGAACGAGGAGCATGTGCTCCGAGCCCACGGTGAATACCTTCAGCGAACGTTCGGCTTCAAGTTCACGATCTACAAGCACAATCACAACGGCATCGAGATGCGGATCTTTTCCCAAGACCTTGCAGCGTGGTTTCTACAGATGTTCGGCCACCGTGCCCAGAACAAGCGCTTCCCCGCATGGGTATTTGACCTGTCCAAGCCACAACTTGAGCAGGTATTCCTCGGCTACATGGCCGGAGACGGGCACGCTAAATTGTCGGACAACGGTGAAAAAGTTGTGCTGTCGTGGACCACCGTGTCGGAGTCGCTGAGCGGGCAACTAGGCCTCATTGCGGCCGCTCTCGGTTACCGCACGGGGACCAGGACCATCGAAGGCCACTTCAAGGAAGCAACGTCAACAGTCAACGCAATGACCGCGAGGGATTCCTACGTGACTGAATACACGGACGACGCTCATGAAGGTCCCTGGATTTGGAGGCGCGTCTCTATGGTCACCTCTAGGTACGCTCGGCGCGAGGAGCGGCTCTGGGACCTGTCCGTAGAAGGCGACGAGTCTTACGTCGTCGGATCGGCGGCCGTCCACAACTGCAACCGCATCGGCCAGGAGAACATCTGCATGGTCACGACCCTGCTGGCGACCAACACCCTGGACGCCCACATGCGCGCGATCCTGCGGAACAAGGCCAAGGACCTGAACGTCCTTATGCCGGGCGCCGACAACAACGTCACCACCATGACCTCGGTCCTGAATGAACAGGCGAACGCCTACGAAGCCATCACCGAGGAAGACCTCGAGATGGAGAAGAACTTCAAGTCCCTGGGCGACATCATCGAGCACATCGTCCTGGAAATCCTCGACACCCGCGGTTACGCGCTGGCCGCATGATGGGCCGGGTACTGATGAAGGGCCGTCCGATGAGCGGCGGGCCGGATGCCGCACACATGGCTTCTATGAGCATCACCACGGGCCAGCACTGATGGCCGGACTCGCCACCAAAGAGGACTACCAGGGACTGGCCACAGCGGTCAGCCTCGGCATCACCGTGCTCAAACGGACCAAGCAGAACACCTGGGCGGAGCTGACGGCCGCCATGTCCGCCACGGACCCTGTCGTCGTGAAGGCGTTCAAGGTCCTGGAACTCGATGACGCGCAGATCGGGACCATCATGGCCTACCAGGCCGAGCTGGGCCTGCTCCGCATCGCCCCTTCGGTGATCCCGGTCATCTGCCCGGCCTGCGGCCACTACATCCTCAGCTCCGATACGGCCTCGACTCGGTGCCTGGTCAAGCCCGGATGCCCCGGGAAGCCGTTCAAGGTGGTTGCGGCCACCACCGCCAAGAAGCCCGTAGAGGTCACCGAAGCGGCACCCGAAGCAGCGACTCAGGCAGCGCCGGTGGCAGAACCGGCGGCCGTGCCGGAGTTGGCAGTCCTCAAGGCCGACATGGAAGACGCCGTTGAGACAGTGAAAGAAATGGCTGAAGAGTTCCTGGCCGCCGATTCGTCCTCTGAACCCGAGTACGAGGAAACCGACGAAGCCCCGCCCGCGCCACCGGCACCACGCGGCCCGATCGCGCTCGACGACGACAACGGCTTCGACTGACTCCGGTCAGCGCGCCGGAGCCGCCTCGGCAGCCCCTGAGAGCACCCGTGCCACCGTCGTTTTGGAGACCCCCAGCCGCTGCGCGATCGCCCGTTGGCTCAGGTCCTGATCGGCCAGTTCCCGGATCGTTTTCGGGTCGACTTCCGGACGGGTTTTCAGGGTGGTCCGCAGGTGGTCCTTTTGGTGGTCCACAAGTGGTCCTTTTGCTGGTCCTTTTAGTGGTCCATTTGAAAAGGACCACTGGTCCTTTTGTTGGTCCTTTTCTCCCGTGTGGACCAGATTCTTCGCTGCCCGCCGGCGCCGCTGCGCAACCGAGCCATACACCGGGGCCACTGCGAGCTTCACTGTCGTCTCCGTTGCGAAGAACAGGCTGATCGGCATGATGGCCGCCAGGATCGCCCCGAAGATGACCGTCCCGTCTAGCGCCGCCATGACTCCGCCGGGGGCAAGGACGTGCGCTGCGTTGGCGCTCACCGACACCGCCGTGAAGAACCCGACCGCGACCCAGGAAAGCGTCGTCGATTCCCCTCTGGCCCTTTGTACGCTGGCCGCAACGGCATAAACGAGGATCGTCGAGTCCACCACGACCGGCACGAGCCACCGGAGCTCAACGGGGATCCCGGCCCACACGGCCGCTTGGATGAGACCCAGGAACGAGAGGGTGAAACTGGCGATCGCCAGTACCGCCACCAGCCCCAGGGACAGCAGCATCATCGCCGGTCCGTCGGGCTCGATACGTGTGCTCATTGCCGTCCTTCCTGCTCCCCGGCCACCGGAAGGGCCGTCGGCTGCCCAGTCTAGGGGTGGTCCCCGACAGTAAAGGACCAGCGATGGACCACTCAAAGGACCACCGCATGGACCGGGGATGGACCACCTGTGGACCAGCAAAAGGACCACCAAAAGGACCAGGGTGGACCACCCCAAAAGGACCACCCCTGAAAGGGGCCCGACCGGCCCCCAGGATTGGGGACACCCCGACCGGCTGGCGGCCCTCGGCGAGCCCCAAAAATCCAGCCATCTGCTGCCGCGGAAAGCTCCTGATCGAGCCCGCCTGAAACTGACCCGGCGGCCGCTGCGCGTTTTTTGATTCAGCCGCACACAAGAGGGCATGAGCAACTCGAAAACTTCCGCAGCCGGCACCTCCTTCGCACCGAACCGTGTCGAGGCAGGCGTGCCCTCGGGCGGCGAATTCGCCGCGAACCGCCACTCCGAATCCGACGTCGTCCTGGGTCAGACCCAGCTGCACGCAGGCTCCGTCATGGTCGAGGACCTGATAGGCGCGGACATGAACTCCCTCCTGGCGAAGTACACCTCGGCGGAGCGGCTCGTCGAAGTAGCCCACAGCTCGGCTGTGTACCACCAGGCGTATTACAACCAGGCCGGCAAGTCCAACGACAAAGACGTGGACGACATCGCCCAGGAAGCCATCCTCCAGATCCTGGAGCGCGTCAAAAAGGGTGGTCCCATCACGGACTTCCGCCAACTGGTGAACTCGGTGACTGCCAACGTCACCGTCCGGGCCACGGCTAACAAGTTCCGCGCCGAAGACCGCCGTGCCTACCGCCTCTTCGTCGCCAAGCGCGATGAAGCACAGGGCCTGCTCGGCCGTTCGCTGACCCAGCGTGAGGAAGACACCGTGGCACAGATCGTTCTCGACGAGTGGCACGACCCGCGCCACAAGCCGTCCAAGGATTTCCGCACCCCGCACACCGTGGACACCTCGCTGGACCGCAGCTTCGGTGAAGACGGTGGCGTCGAATCCACCCTCGGCGCGAGCCTGGTGAACCCGGAAAACTCCGGCCACTACATCGAGCCGGACTCCTACATGGACCGGGCCTTCACGGCACTGGAAACCACTGGTGCAGCGAACAAGGCCGAAGCCAAGCGCTACGCCTGGAACGCCATCGCCGAGCGTGCCGAGCTTCCGCTGGCACTGCCGGGCACGATCTCCCAGCGCAAGGTCACCGAGATCCGCAAGCTCATGGAGGCCCAGGAGGGCGGCGTCATGGCTGCCTGCAAGGCCTGGTCAGACGGCAAGGACAGCCCCACCACCGAGGCCCTGTTCGCACCGTTCGGCACGATCGACATCCACCAGCGCGAAAGCGTCATCGGCCTGCTCGAGCGCATCGGCGCCGACAAGCCCGAGAAGGCCGACATCATGTGGGCCTCCGCGGTCGCCTTCGCCAACAACAAGCACAACTCCTAAGCACGAGAGGAACACCATGGCAGATAAGCAGCTCCGAGTCCTCAAGGGAATCAAGGGTGCTGGCCGCTTCACCGGCAGCATCCACACGGAAGGTGACCTGAGCCTTGGCCGCCAGCCCTCCTTCCCGAATCTGGACCACGCCACCCCGGACCAGATCCGCGACCTTTCCCACAGCCACGACGCATACGTCCTCGCCGAGCTGACCTCCAGCCCGGCGATCACGGATGACGTCCTGGAGCGGCTTGCCGCACCGTCCCAGGACACCTCGGTGCGCCTGGCTGCGGCCCACACCGGCTACGCCGGCACCGCCGACCGGGCCTCCCACGACCGGAACCCGTTCGTCCGCGCCGTCGCCGCCCACGGGTGGGACATCTCGGACACGAACCGTGCCCGGCTCCACGAGGACCGCACCGTCCAGCGCGTGCTGGAAGGCCTCGCCGCCTAAAACGGCCGTGGCCAGCACTTCTACGCATGTCAATTAGCAGTACAGAAAAGAAATACCCACACCGGGTGGGACTGCTCCGGCAGACAAAATGAAAGGCACGACGATGCACACCATCATCACCGCCGCCGTTCCTATGGCGGACGTAAACCTCAAGGGCAGCTGGTCCACCTTCTGGGGCGCCATCACCGCAGGCTTCCCCCTGATCACCAGCATGATGTCCTTCGTCGGCGTGGCCCTCGTGGTCATCGCCATCGGCAAATGGGTCTGGGAGCGCCGCCGCCAGGGCGGAGCCGGCAACCACCAGCCGCTCTGGGGTGCCCTGCTCGTCGGTTGCGTGCTCGTCGCGCCGACCGTGCTGCTTCCCCTGCTGCTGACGATCCTGGACGGCGTGGCCAACATCGGCATCTCGGTCTTCAAGGCGATGACCGGCGGAGCATAAAACTCCCCACCACGCACCACCCGGTAGCAACTCCCGCTGAGCCGGGGCCACACGGCCCCGGCTCACGTTTGAAAGGAAACCCGTGGCCGCCTACGGCTCGCTGTACTCGCTGACCCCCATGACGGGACGGACCTCCGGTTCGGAACGCACGACGGTCATCGGGACAGTCGAAATGAAATGGCGGACCTTCTGGGTCAGCACACTCTCCCTGGTCCCCGGCGGCATCCTGTCCGCCATGTTCTACCCCTTCGTGAACGTCTGGGCCTTCCTGTGGCTGCCGATCCTCATGGGTGGAGCCTTCTACCTGATTGAACGGCGCTCCACCGACGGCCTGAAACTCCGGACCTACGAAGGGCTCCTGGACAAGAAGAAGTCCAGCGTCAACCAGTTCTTCCTCTGCGGCCAGCCCATCGAGGTAGGCGCCGCGGAGTTCGGCACAATCCGCCAGATTACCGTCCCGGTCCGTCCGGTCGATGGCAGCGGAAACCACCCGGCCGACAGCCGTACCAAAGACTTTGAGGAATTCATCCGATGAAAAAGACCCTGTTCACCCGGGCCGGAGCTATCGCTGCAGTCGCAGCGGTATTCCTCTTCGGATTCGCACCCACCGCCGAAGCAGCCATGCCGCCGGCCACAGCATCCAGCGTTGTTCTCTCGGCCCCGGCCGCGGTACATTCAGTAGTCCCCGCAGTAACCGAACCTTCTGTCTGCCCGTCCGCTGACGGCGCTACACAGTCGCCGGTCCTGCCGGTCTCCCGCTGGGCCCAGTCGACCGCTGACATGCACAGCCGCCTCGACGGCGGAACGTTCGGCATCAACGCCGAAATGGTCCAGCGCAACGCGCTCCAGAACGGTGGCATGGCTACCGGAAACTTCATGTGGAGCCTGGGTACGGGTCTTGCCGGCTTCGCGATCAACTTCTGCATCCTGGAGTCCGCCGGAGGTGCCGCCGACCAGATCGGCCACACCATCGGCGAATCCATGCTGAGCCCGGGCAGCGGACTGCTCGCGGGCCTCGTCTTCATCGGCGTCATCGGCTTGCTCATCAACGGTATGCGCCGCGGCACCATGCAGTGGAAGCCCATCATGATGAAGGCTGTGATCGTCGGTGTTTTCGTCATCATGGTCATCGGCGCCGGCAAGACCACTGGCGGCGGCTTTGAAGGCCAGGCCGGCGCATACCACCCGGGCGTCGGCTCACCGGGTTGGATCGTCACCACGATGAACAACACGGTGTCTTCCCTGGCTTCAGCACCGGCAGCTGCGCTGTCCCTGGACACCGGCAAGGGAACCACCATGAAGGGCGCTGACCCGCTCAACTGCAGCGACTACACACTGGCGCTGAAGCAGGAGTACATGGGCGTCTACTCGGGCCCCGCCAAGCTTTCCTCGGGTGTTCCGCTGATCCTCTCCTCCATCTGGGAAACCACCGGCCTCCGGGCATGGCGCACCGCCCAGTTCGGCAACGCCAAGGACGACGGGATGAGCGGCAACGTCTGGTGCCACTTCCTGGACCAGAAGGCAGCTGTTGCTGTCGTAGTTCCCTCCGACCAGAACGAGTATGGCTCAGTCCGGAATATCCTTGGCGACGTCTTCCGCGCCAGCGGCACACCCTTGCCCGACAACAGCTCCCCGGTGTGGGACTCAACGGCGTTTGTCCCTTCAGACAACACCCGCGTTGACCACTCCCTCGTCGGCTGGGCGACCTGCAAGCTCCCCGCCGGCGCAGACTGGTCGAACAAGAACAACTGGGATGTCGACGCATTCAACAAGGGCGACAAGGAGCACAAGGCCGACCAGGACACCTGCCGGAAGTTCTGGAATGTTCCCAACGATTCCCTGGACAACTTCGAATGGTCCACCTCCGGTGACTCGGTCAACACCAGGACGACCACGGATGACAAGAGCGCGGGACTCGCGGTCCGTCAGTTCATCCGCACGATGCACGGCAACGACAACCAGGCCGGCATGACCACGATCCTGGCCTACAACCTCGGCGCCCTCGGGATGCTCATTGTCTTCGGCCTGATCTCCATTGCGATCATCGTTTCCAAGATCGCCCTGGTCGTCATGATCGTGATCGCGTTCTTCATGATGCTCCAGGCGCTTATGCCCGGTGCGGACATGGGCAAGCTCGGCGGGTTCCTGAAGACCATGATGGGCATGACCCTGTTCATCTTCTCCATCCAACTGATCTTCGCGTTCGTCTCTGTGTTCACCCGGCTCCTCCAGGAGGTCGGCACCAACATGCTCGGCGGAGACTCATCCGTCGTCGCCACGGTCTGGTCCGGCATGGCCCCGCTCGTGGCAGTCGGCATCCTGCACATGATGTTCACCAAGGTCATGAAGATCCCGTCCCCGTTCTCCGTCTCAGGCGGGCTCTCCTGGGGTAACGCCATGGGCTCCGCCGCCGGCGGCGCCGCATTCGCCGGTGTCTCCAGCCTCCTGGAGCGCGGACAGTCCCGCATGAAGGGCCGGGCAAGCAACGCCGCGAAGGGCAGCATCGATTCCGGCAAGCGTGGCCTCAGCACCGCAGTGGGCCGTGCAACCGGTGGGCGTATCGGTGGTGTCGCCGGAGCATCCAGCGGACGCCGCAACGCTGCAGCACCGGCCGGTCTGGAAGATGCCGCCAAGGGTGTTCTCGCCGGGGCCGGCATCGAGTCCGCTCGCCGCAAGAACAAGGGCAAGGGCGGCAAGGAAGGCATGGAAGAGTCGACCACGCGGGGCACCGAAGAGGCTGTCGCGGCAGGGTCCGGGGAATCGACCACGGGCGCCGAGACAGCAGCTGCAACATCGGGTGCTTCGAAGCCGACTGTCGAGCGCATGGACCACACCCTCCTCTCGACGTCGCGTGTCGCAAACTCCCAGCTGGCCAAGGGCAAAATGGGCAGCAGGGAAGAACGGGCCGTGGTCAAGGGCATGGCCGCGGACGAGCTCGCCGCCGCGAAGCGCCACAACAAGGAACAGCGCGAAGCAATGGGCATCACCACTCCTGACACCTTCGTCGGCCGCCGGCTCGCCAGCGTCAAGAACAACATGGCGAACGCACACCAGGAGCTCAAGGACCGCCCGGTCCAGTTCCTGGGCAAGGCTGCGAAGAAGACGGCCGGCGCCGTCGTACTCGGTACCGCCCTGGCGGCTACCGGTGGCATCGCACTCCCGGTGGCGGCACTCGCGATCGGGTACGGCGCCAAGAAGGCTTACAAGGCCACGCCGGCCGGCCAGCGCGCCAAGAACGACTCGATGGTCAACGACTACCGCGCGGGCATCGAGAAGACCAAGCCCAAGGGTGGTGGCAATGGCGGCAGCGCGAAGACGAAGCAGAAGCAGTCTTCCGGCACTGGGGCCAACACTCCGGCCGGTGGAGAGGGTGCGCCGACGCAGGCAACACCCGCCGAGCGGCCCAACCCCTCGGGCCCGAGCACGGCTCAGATTTCAGTCGTCCCACGCGTTACAAGGGAGCCCGTCCCTGCCGCGGCTGCCCCGTTGAAGGACGCACCGGCTCGGCCGGATCGGGCGAGCCGGTAACATCGGGCCGCGGCCGCACACTGTATGGTCAGCGGGAACTCAAGAACATCAGACAAAAGCACCAAGGGAGCGATTAACGCAATGAACGACAACAGGACCTCAGGCGGGGTGCCGGAAGGCGGTCAGTTCGCCGCCGCGGCGCATGCCGAATCGCCCGTGAAGCTGTTCGACCGTAACGACGGGTCGTTCTTCAAGCCTTCACCGTCCAGTACGGCGGAGCACTGCCTCAACTTCTGGTCCAACATCGTTATCCCGGACGAGATCATCAGCCAGGCGGAGTCGGTCTACCACGAGACAAGGACCGCTGAAGTCGAGGCCGGCTTCAAGCAGCGGGTTGACGACTGGAAGACAAACTGGGTAGTCGAGAACCCGAAGCCACGCTTCAAGCTTGAGGCCTGGGAGGAGAAATTCCAGGCGGAGCTGGCTCCGTTCAAGAACCAGGTGCGTGAGGACCTCACCAACGAGCGACCCATGTGGTTGGGAACGTACGACTCACGGCAGCTGGTTCGGGCGGCACAGATGCTCTTCCACGCACCGCACGCCCATCGGTTCCCGGACGAGAACATCAAGGTACGGGACCATGAGATCGAGCTGTTCACGGAAACCCTGACCGTGGAAGAGATCCAGGCGAAGTACAAGCTGTACCAGATACACCACGCCCTGGAGAAGGTCTTCGAGGACACCACCGAGAAGGAGATGCTCCAGGTCATGAAGAACCTCGGCGAAAGCATGAACATCGTCTCCGAGGAAGTCATCGACGCGCGCCGCGACTCGATGATCTGACCACCTGCCTGACAGACGACACAACCCAGTCGAAAGCCCCCGTCCAGCTGGACGGGGGCTTTCTGGTTCCTGGGAGCCGGCTGCTGCCGGCCGGCTTACTTCTCCGGGGGAGTGACCCCGTCAACGAGCCAGGATCCGTCGTTCTGGATGGTGATGGAGGCGGTGAACCGCGGGGTGCCGGATGCGAACCGAGGCGTGAAGATGTAGGTGCGTTCGCTGTGCCGGTCGGAGCTGACGTCGGTCACCTTGTCGGCCGGGACGGAGCGGATGTCGGTGAGCTGGAAGCTCGAGTACAGCGATGCGGTGACGTACGGCTTCATGGCTGCCAGCCAGGCGTCCTTGCCGATGCCGGGGTTGGACCAGGCAGCTGCGAACGATTTCGCCACCGGGTTCCAGTCCTGGATCTTCGGAGCCTGGGGAGCGGCACCGACCGTGACCGTGGTTTGCGACCGGACCGGTGCTGTTGTAGCCGTTGCGCCGCCTGCCTGCTGGCCTGTGGAGCCGCCCGCAGTCCCAGCACCCGCCTGTGAGCCCCCGGCGGATCCCGAGGCGCCTGACGGGGCTGTGGTGGCCCCTGCTGAGGCTCCAGCGGACGCTGTTGCGCCGCCCGGTGTCACCCCACTGCCTTCCAGCGTCGCGGAGGAGCTGATGGAAGGCATTGGTGCGGCAGCAGCTGTCCGCTCCGGCGTCATCGAACCGATCGCGAAGGCCCCTACCGAGCCGACCAGGACAGTGGTCAATCCGAGGACCACGAAGTTCTTCTTGACGAAGGCAACAGCGGGGTGCGGCGCATTACGGTGCTCGGTCATGGGGTCCTTACTTGGCGGACGGGCTGGGGCTGGGTGAGGCGGTACTGGATGGTGAAGTGTCGCTGATGTCGGCGACGTGGATGAAGCCGGTGACGTCGGCTGCGGGGATGGTGCGCGTGCCGTACCGCCACGGGTTGAAGTTGTACTCTTCGAGACTGATGGTGCCGTCAGCGTTGACGGCGCTGACCACTGCTACGTGGCCGGCCTCGCCGGTAATCGTACTGGGAGCCGTGACAAATGCGTCCCACCAGGCGATCGCACCGACCTTGGGAGTGCTGTCGGTGACGAATCCGGCCTTGGCCAGGTTGCCCTTCCACTCCACGGCGCTGCCGAAGCCGCCCAGGCCCAGCTTGGACGGTGTGAACGGGTATGGCTGGCCTTCTTTCCAGCCCATCTGGACGTTCATGCGCCAGGCGACAAACGAGACGCACTCGCGCTTGTACAGCGTCCACGGGTCGACGTTCCCGTCAGCGTCGACATCGCTGCACCAGGCACAGGCGCCGGCCGGCTCTTTGAACGGGTAGTCATCGCCCTTGCCGGCGGAGCCGGAGCCGACCCCGAAGGTACAGCCGTCAGCGGAGATGACCGGCTTTGCGGGCGCTGTGGGGGACGGCGTCGCGGTGGCGTCTCCTGACGGGGACGGCGAGGCCGAGGGGGCCGGTGTGGAGTCCCCGTCACTGAATGATCCGCTGCCGGTGGGCTTTAGGTCCGTGACCAGCTGGGTGGCCATATCTTCCCACTTGGCGTAGGCGCTCGGGAACGCGGAAACCTGGACGGTCTGGGCCGCGACGGAAACGTCCATGGCATCCCATCCGGAGACCCGGTCCAGCGCGTTCAGGAACATGGTCGCCGACTTGTCCGGGTTCATGGCGTCAGAGACAGTTCCCCAGGAGTATTCGCTGCCGTGGACCTGCTGCTGGAACAGCCCGACCGAGTAGCCGTCGGTGCCCTCTGCGGAGGTGTCCGGGGCCAGTTCCTGGGATCCGTCGACCTTGGGGTTCCAGTACATCCTCAGGGTGGATTCCTGCAGCGCTGTGGACAGGGCGATGACCGCAGCCTTCTTGGGCATGCTCCGGTTCGCTGCCGTGTTGATGATGTACTGCGCGTAGTTCTTCTGGGAGTCGTTGAGCTTCACCGTGGAGGATCCGCCCAGGGTCACGGAGCCGGCGGCGCATTTGCTGTCCGACGCGTTGGCTCCCATGGCCCAGTTCTGGGCGAGGGCGTACACGCTGTTGGCGATGGCGGGGTTGCCCTTGACCGGCAGGGTGGAGAGGGCCGCGACGTATTGCTTTTTCACGGCGGACTGTTGGTCCTTGGCGTTCTGGTCGGCCGGGATTTTTCGGGCGGATGTCCCTGCGTTGCTGGTGTAGTCGACTGCTCCGGCATCCAGAGCCCGGTTATCCAGGGTCGAGAGCGTTCCCTGGCCGGCCACGAGGATCTTGCGGCCCACATATCGTGCGGAGGCGTTCAGATCGGCGGCGTCCTTCTCGCTGATCTCTTCGCCGACCTTGGACATATCCAGGCCGAACGGGCCGACGCCCTTGTCTACGAAGCGTCCCTTCTGGATCTTGATGATCGCAGCCAGGACCTGCCAGTCCGTGCTTGTTTCGGCGCCGATGCCCTGAAGCGTCTGGACCATGGCCTCGTCTTTGAAGTCAGCTGTGACGACGCTGGCGGAGAGCGCGTCGTGGCTGCCTTTCAGGGACGTAACGGAACTGCTGGCGCTGCCGGCGACCATACTGACAACGGCGATGCCGGCAATCAGCGGGAGTGCTGCAGCGAACATGAGGCCCTTGCGCCCGGAACCTGTTTTGAGAGCAGCTTTCAGTGCCCCGGCGGTTCCGCCGGTTGCGGCGCCCTTGGCGATCGCGGCGGCATCGCCAGCCACATCGGGCGCGCCGGAAGGAGGTGGGACGTTACCGGGTTCTGGAATGGGCGCGCTCATGCCAGGGAACATGCGCAGATTTTGGGCCGACGCTCATCACCTGCCCGGCCGGAAGGGCCCGTTCAGTTGGCCAGAAGCTCCAGGGCGTCCTGCTGGTAGGAGCGGATTTCATCCGCCCAGGTGATCGCGAGCCCATCGGCCCGGGCGAGGGCATCGAACTCGTCGGCCCAGTGAGCCCCGTGGGGCTGAACCGGTGACATGACAAGCGGTGCGGCGTGGAAGGCGGGGGCCAGCGAGTATTCGCCGGCGTCGCTGCGGACCAGGATCTTCCAGCAGCCCTCACCGATGAAGACGCCGTGCCGATGGCCGGGTATCCCATCAAGAGCCCAAAGTTGTCCGGGAAGCGGGGCGGGAAGTGAAGAGATTGGCGGCCTTTCGTCGGGTGTGGGTCGTCGGCTATCGCTGGGTGAAGCGTTCACCAGCAGCCACCACGGAGCCGCGCGGGAAGTATCTGCGGCGCCGGGTCTGCATGCGGAGCGTGACGAAGAAGCCAGGCACTTTCGCGCCCTTGGAGGTATTGCACTTCGCGCACGCGGCGACAAAGTTGGCCATGGACGTCGAGCCGCCCTTGGACCAGGGGAAGTGGTGGTCGCCATGGCTGGCCGGGCGCCGACACCGGGTGAAACCCCAGCCTTCTAGTTCGCACCGGCCTCCTGCGCGGGAGAAGCCTTCGGCGCGCTGGTTCGCTGAGAACAGCCGGCTCGGATCCGTCGGGGCTTTGCGGGACCGCGCCACGCCGCGGATGATGAGGGCCAGGAGGATGAACGCACCGGCCACCATCAGCAGTGTCGGATTCGTGCTGGCCAAGTCGGTGACCAGGTGCAGCACTCCGGCAGCGCCGTCGGTGAGGGCGGTCAGTAAGGAGTCCGGGCTCAGCGTGTTCATCGTGCGGTTTCGATTCTGTGGTCGTGGTGTCCTGCCGTGGAGAACATGCGTAGACGGCACAAAACAGGCCCCGCCCCACCCGAAGGTGGAACGGGGCCTGTCGGTGCGGGGACGGCTTAGAAGTCGTCGTCCTCGTCAGCAGCTGCCGCGGCGGCCGGAGCTGCCTTGGCCGGAGCCTTTTTGGCGGGAGCGGCCGGGGCAGCGTCCTCGTTGCCGTAGCCGGCGTCCGAGTTGGTCGCCTTCTTCGGGGTCTTGGACACCTTGGCCGTGGCCCAGGTCAGATCGGGAGCCACGTTGTTGGCCTTGAACGAGGGGATCGTCAGGTTGACGTCCTCGCCCTTGATCTGGACTTCCTTCACGAAGGTGTCGATGCGGGCGAGGACGATGACGCGGTCGCCCTTGCCGAGGGAAGCGGCCATGTTCTCGGCGACGGAGCCGAACGCCGTGAAGCTGTAGAAGTTCTTCTTCTCGCTGTCCGTGCCGCGCTCACCGGAGTTGATGCCGATGCGGAAGTTCAGGCGGGGAGTGCCGGACTTCGTGTCGGTCTGGAGAGCTTCCTTCGGGTCGCTGACGAGGTTACCGATGAAGGGGACGTTGTAGGTCAAGGTAATGCCTTTCGTATGGCCCATCTGGGCTGCGGGGTGAGGCCGCCGCAATCGCTTTTGGCCTCGGTCTTTCTATGCGTCGCATGTCCCGACGGGTGTCGTTTTCTGCAGTTGACGCGAGGTGGAACGGTCGGGGCCGCAATCGCTTTTGGCCTCGGTCTTTCTATGCGTCGCATGTCCCGACGGGTGTCGTTTTCTGCAGGTACGCGAAAGGCCGCCCTGACCCGTCTAAACGGGGGAGCGGCCTGGGCGGAAGCTGGGTGGTCAGGCGGGGAGCTCGAACGATCCGGCACCGAAGGAGCCGTCGCTGACGAGCCCGTGAATGGTCGAGCGGACGTGGCCGTACACGGTCGGGGAATCGGTCTGACCTGCGTTGGCGAGCATGGAAGCCATGAAGCGGGCGACATCGACCAGGCCGATGGACAACTCGCGGGTGTCAATGGAGTCCATGAGGACGTCCACAGAGGGGTAGTCGCCGGAATCGAGGCGCTCCAGCACTGTGAGGGCTGCAAGCATCGTGTCGGCGGCGGGCTGTGGCTTGTTCGCGGGGGAGGTCACTGGGATCCTGTCTGCCGCTCGTCGCGGCCGGGGCTTTACCGGCAGTGTTCTGCCGGCTTCACCCCATGTGTGCGGCGGCCGGGAATGCCCTCCCCGGCCGCCAGGGTCACACTGCTTCTGCCAGTTCCGGCTCCATGGCGGAGGAGCCGGCCTCAGCCGTCATCCGCGTCCACGTGTATTTGGACTTCAATCCGGCGGTGGAGCCGCCGGAATCCTGGGCGACCCACCGGGACGGGTCTTCCTCGTTGCGCTGGGCGAGCTCGAGCATTTCCTCAGGCCTGAGGGCGCCGCCCTTGACGATGACGATCAGCCGGTCCCCTTCGGTGCTGAGACCGCGCAGGATCATGCCCTTACATTCCTGGGTCCACTTGATCGGGATGCCGACCGCCTTGTGCCGTTCTTTGACCTCTTCGCTGCCGCCGATGATCCGGCCGTCCACGAGGGAGTTCTTGAACAGGCCTACAGACACAGCGACCCAGCCGCGGCTCTGCTTCCGGTGTTCGTCCAGGACGGTCACGGTCGCCCCGGTTGGCTCTGCCTCGATGGCCGGTGCTGGAGTGGTGTCCTTGTCCTTGCCGCCTTTGGGCGGGACTGGGGCGGGCGCCAGGGCGCGGAGCTTCTTGTAGGCGGTGCCGAAGTCGAAGACGTTCTCGGGCAGGTTGATGACAGGTTCGGCGCCGGTGTTGATCGGCCAGATTTCGCTGATGTTCAGTTCCTTGGTGGTGATGGTGTCCTGGGTGCCGGTCTCTTCGTCGCCGACGACGGTGGCGCGGACTTTGACCCGGCCCGAAACGGCCACGACGTCGCCGACTTTGGGGACGGTGCCCTGGCGCCGGAGCGCGGAGAGGGTGCGGTCCCAGACGACCCCGCCGATGGCGTCGGTGGAGGATTCGAGCGTGAAGTTGGCGCGGCGGCCTCCCGAGTAGCCTTTCTCTTCCCACATGGACACGACGCCGACGGTCAGGACGGAGGCCCCGTCCCGGTCGGAGATCTTGTGCAGCGGGGACAGGGTGCGGCCCACGGATTCGCCGGTGTACTCGTCGCGGACCGGGGTCCGCCAGGTCTTGAGCTCATCCTTCATGGACGTCAGCGGGTGGATGCCCAGGGACACTCCGAGACGGAACCGCTGGCGGGTGGACATTTCCACGTCGTTCCAGGCGGCCTCGACCGGTGTGATGGCGCCCTTGTGGGCGGCACGCATCGTCATGAGCAGGCCCAGCCGGGGACCGAACTCGTCCAGCGCGCCGGCCTCGATGAGACCCTGGACGGCACCGGAGGCCAGCTTGGCGTCGTAGCCGCCGTTCTTGCCCGGGGTGATCACCCGGGTCATCAGGTCGTGGAGGTCCTTGAACTGGCCGTTCTTCTCCCGCTCG
Organism: Arthrobacter sp.; assembly: GCA_036390955.1. Classification (GTDB taxonomy): domain Bacteria; phylum Actinomycetota; class Actinomycetes; order Actinomycetales; family Micrococcaceae; genus Arthrobacter. Next base: position 15,776 of record DASWAW010000325.1, on the reverse strand, counting down.
GTGACGATGTGGTGGCCGACTGCGCCGACGTCCTTGACCTCGGCGAGGCCCATCTGGACGTTGCCGTTGACCGGAGCGGTGCGGGCCCGTGAGGCGTTCACGTCAGGAGCCAGGACCGTGATGTCATCGGCGCGGAGCGACTGCAGCGCGGTGAGGCGCTTCTCCGGCTTGTTCGTGTCCACGACGGAGAGGATCGAGGCGGAGTATTCGACCGGCCAGTTGGCCTTCAGGTAGGCGGTCACGTACGCCAGGTGGGCGTAGGCGGCCGAGTGGGAGGCGTTGAAAAGGTACGACGCGGAACCCTTCATGAGCTCGAACATGTGGGCGGCGGTTTTCGCGGCAAACTTCGGGGAGATCATCACCCCGTCCTCGTCAAAGAATTCCTGCTCGGCGCCGGCAGCCAGCATCTTGCCGACCTCGGCCATCTTCTTCGCATCCTTCTTGCCAACAGCCTTACGCAGCACGGAGCGCTGGGAGGCGTCGAACCCGGCGATGACGGTGCCCAGGCGCATCAGCGATTCCTGGAACACGAACACGCCGTAGGTGTCGCCGAGGACCTTCGCGATCCATTCCTGTTCCATCGGGTTCGCGGTGAACTGGTTGTAGTCGACGTCTTCGAGACCGTTTTTGCGCGCGGCGTAGCGGTCCGGGACCTTGGCAGCCAGCGGACCCGGACGGAACAGGGCGACGATGGCGGAAAGGTCGGTGAGGGATGCCGGGACGACGTCCTGGGCGATCTTGATCATGCCGGGGGATTCCATTTGGAACACTCCGGCGGTACGGCCCGCGGCGATCAGGTCATAGGCAGCCTGGACCTTCGGATCACCCTGGGTGTCCGCGTGCGGGATGGAATCCATCGTGACGACCTCGCCGGTGGTCATCTCGATGTTGGCAAGGGTGGAGGAGACGATGTCCAGGTTCATCAGGCCCAGGATGTCCATCTTCAGGAAACCGTAGTCCTCGACTTCGGGACCGTCCCAGCAGATGACGCGCGGCGCGGCCGGGTCAGCGTCGACAGAGTGCGAGGCGTAACGCAGCGGCACCAGGTCATCGAGCGGTTCGGGGGAGATGACGAAGCCGCAGGCGTGGATGGATTCACCCTTGATGACGCCCTCGAAGGATCGGGCCAACTCCAGGATGTCCTGGGCGTCCTGGCCTTCGGCGGCAACGAGCTCCCGGAAGGCTTCACCGGCCGCGTCGGAGGTGTCCTCCAAGGCGGTGAGCGTGTAGGCCTTCTCACCGGACGCGGGGACCAGCTCGGACATCTTCTTGCCCAGGCGCAGCATGTGGGAGGCCCGCTCGTCGACGGCCTTGTTCGCGTCTTTGAGCAGCGCCGCACCTTCGCCGCGGTTGCCGGACTTGAAGAGGGCCTCGGCGGCGTCCTTGATTTCCTGGGGCGGGGTGGAGGGCTTCAGGATGCGGGCAGCGTCCTGGATGGCGGCCTTGGACAGCGCGACGCCGAACGTACCAATGCGCGCGACGTTGCCCTTGCCCCAGCGGTAACCGGCGTAGGCGAAGACCTCGGGGCGGCGGAGCATTTCGAAGTCGACGTCAATGTCGGGCATGCCGGCGCGGCCCGGTTCCAGGAACCGCTCGAACAGGAGGTTGTTCTCCAGTGGGTCGATGCCGACGATCTGCAGGCAGTAGGACACGGCGGAGCCTGCCGCGGAGCCGCGGCCCGGGCCTACGAGGATCGGCTTCTTCCGGGGAGCGTCCGGGTTGTCGAATTCGATGGGCGCGTCGGAGCGGCACCAGTTGATGAGGTCCCACACGATGAGGAAGTAGTCGGGGAAACCCATCTCGGCGATGATGTCCAGCTCGACCTTGAGACGTTCCTTGACCTCGGTCGAGAGGGGAATCCGCGCCTTGGACTCCTTGTCGTAGCCGTAACGCTCGACGGCGCCTTCTTTGGAGAGGTGCTTGAGGTAGGCGTCGGAGTCGGCGAACTCTGCCGGAACCGGGAATTTGGGGAGCCGCTGGTGCGGGGTCGGGATGACCTGCTCCTCGCACATGTCGGCGATGATCTGGGTCTGGGCACACGCTTCGGCCCACCAGCCGCGGGGCACGACGGCGAGCATTTCCTCTTCGGACTTGATGTAGTAGCCGGAGCCGTTGAATTTGAAGCGGGCCGGGTCATCCAGGGTCTTGCCGGAGCCGACAGCCAGGAAGCCTTCGTGCGCGGTGGTGTCATCTGCGTGCTCGTAGTGGCAGTCGTTGGTGGCGACCAGCGGGATGCCGGTTTCCTTGGACAGCGCCCGGATCCGGTTCAGGACATCGCGTTCGGCTTCGATGCCGTGGTACATGATTTCGAGGAAGACGTTGTCCTTGCCGACGGCCTCGATCATGTGGTTCAGGCCGGTGCGCGCTTCGGCGTCGAACTCGGCTGCCTTGGCCAGGCAATCCTGGGCGGTGGCGGCGAGCAGCACCGCAGCGTCGTCGTCACCGGCTTCGGTGGCTTTCATCCCGGCGGCCGTGGCCTCGGTTGCAGCCTTTTCCGCGGCAGCGGCACGGGACAGTGGTCCGGCCACCGGGCCGCCGAGGCAGCCGGAAAGGATGATGAGACCTTCGCCGTGCTCTTTGAGCAGGTCGAAGTCGATGCGGGGCTTCATCCAGTAGGAGTCTTCGGCCTTGTTGTGCAGGGCCAGGAGGGACTTCCAGCCGGCCTCATTGCGGGCCAGCAGGGTCAGGTGCTCGTAGATCTTCTTCTTCTGCGCCGTCTTCGTGTTCTCAGTGTCAGCGTCGGCATCATCGTTGCGGTCCACCCAGGTGAAGTTCTTCTCGAACCGGGACCCGATCGACATGTAGATTTCGATGCCGATGATGGGCTTGATCCCGGCAGCCTTGCACGCCTTCGTGAACCTCCACGCGCCCGAGAGTGAACCGTGGTCCGTAAGCGCCATGGCCGTCTGGCCCAGGGCCGCAGCAGTCTTGGCAATCGTGGAAATCTTTGAAAGTCCGTCTAGTGATGAGTTTTCACCGTGATTATGTAGGTGGGCAAACGCCATAGTGATGCTGCTTTCCGTGGTGCTGAAAACGGGGTCGGCGGACCCCTGCCCGCGCCTTACGGCCGGTGCCTCTGGTGTGTTCTATGCGCCGGTGGACCCGACGGGCGATGAGAGCAGCCAGTCGCTGTGCTCATCCATCTGTTCAGTCGTGAAGGGACGCGCTTCGAAGTCGTAGTGGTCCTCCGGGCCGGGGCCGGGAATGACACGCGCGGGGCGGAACTGCGGGTGTGGAGTCATGGGGCTCATGTGTGCGGCGTGACGGGCCGCTCTCACCCGGCGAGGCTACGAGGGACTGGTCACCGTGGCGACAGCCGGGGTGCCGAGCGCAATCTGCCAGAAGATGACGGTCTTGCCGGTCGGCGCCCAGACGGCCTTGTGGGATGAGATGACGACGCCCATGGCTCGCAGTTCGAAGACCCGGCCGGTGACCTGGTTGACAGGCAGGTGCAGGTAATCGGCGATCTGCTGGTTGCAGGCGGTGCCGAGCGAGGAGATCGCGCGGCGCACCTCCGTCTGCCGGTCGGACAGGGTGAGGCTCTTGTAGGCGAGAACGCTGGTCTGCTGCACGTTGGTGGTCATAAACGGCATGTGTGCGGCAGCGGCGTCCCCGCTCGACATTAGGGCGCCGAAGGCGTCGGGCGGGCCGGCTCGGCCGCGCCGTGCAACGCCTGAAACGGATCCCAGACGCCGGTGTGCAGCAGGATCATGGGGCCGAACATGACCAGGGCAGCCGCGAGCAGCATGGTCACCAGGACGAAGCCGAGGGTCATCAGTGGGGACGCGGCCCGGTGTCGTTCCAGGGCCACAGCCTTCACGCTCAGGGCCGGGCGCCCCGGGGTGACCTCTGTCCGGGTCACCGCCACCGGGTGCAGTATTGGGTTCCGCTGCAGGCCCAGGCCGCGGTCCGGGGGCCGAGTCATGTGGCCGTCCTGGCGTGGGGCATGGGCGTGCTCTGTGGGGCGGAACACCGGCCGGTCACTGAAAGGATCCACCCGGACGGGTCTGTTGTGACCCCCGGGCACCGTATGATCGGCCTTCAATGGCGGCAGGCCGAAGAAGTCCGCGTCATCAGCCGGGGCCAGTGACCGCGGCGGGAGACCGAAATCCATGTCCTCTGCAGGCGGCATTTGCCGTCGCGGGCGAGACCCTGCTGGCCCAAAGTTGAAGAATTCATGGCCCTCGGCCGGTGCCAGTGGACGATTCTGCCGCACAGGAGGCAGGGAAGAGCCGTTCTGGTGCTCAGTGTGGATTCCGGCCCCGTGCCCGAGCGGGCGGGCGGGGACCGTGTGCGGCGCAGTGTCGTACTTCTTGACGGTGCCGTCCGGGTGGACAGTATCCATGTTGGACCGGCCGTCGGGCAGCAGTGTAGTCATCAGCAGCGGCCCGTGCTGGGACGCGTAACGCCGGAGCGCGTGGATGGCGGTCTGCATGTTGACGCCGTACCCACCGTCGAGCACTTTGCCGCCGACGGTTATGTCGACTGTTCCATCTGCTTTCAGCCACGCTCCGGCAGGAATGAAGGTTTCCTGCACGGCGAGCATCCCTTAGGCGGTCTGCAGCGTCTGGAGCTCGTCCAGTGTGCCCCAGTAAGTGTCGCGGACCCGGTGCAGCCAGGAGTTGGCTTCCAGGACCGGGCCGGACATGAAGGCGGCCAGGCTCGGGAACTGCCCGGTGGACGCTTCGGCCTCGATCCGGGACCAGAAGCTATCGGCCTCTTCGTCGTAGACGCCGGCGAGCTGGACACCGGCGAGGATTGCCGCGTTCCGGATCGTGTCGCGCAGGTCCTGCGCGGCGGTGGGCGCCGATGGGTCGGTGACCTCGAGGATCATCTCGATGAGGGAGTTGGCCCGCAGGGCCCACTGGGCTTCGGTGAACGGATCCAGCAACGAAAGGGCGCTTTCCAGGGCCCAGTTCGGGTTCCCCTCCAAGTGCAGGTAGGAGTCCAGGTCGATGTTGTCCAGGATCTCGTCCGGGGCGCCGGCCTGCCATTCGGCGATGCGGGCCAGATCGGAAGGGTCTTCGACGTCGATGCCGAGGGTGGCGAGGATGTCCAGCCAGCCTTCGTCCTCGTTGTACAGGCCAGAGATGGCCAGTTCCAGGCCGATCCGGATGGACCAGAGTTCGTTGGATTCGATCTCCGGGGCGCCGTTCTCACCGGTCGGGAGCCCGGAGTAGCGGTTGGACAGGCGCGGCGGCAGCCACAGCAGAGGGTGCCACATGATGGCGGGGTTGACCTCGGAGAACTGGCGCGGGCCGGGAGGGGTCGCCATGTACAGCGGCAGCGGGACGGCAGTCAGGCCGTCGGCAACGATGCGCGACGTGTCCAGTCCGGTCGCTTCGCGCCACTCGGCAAGCCGCACGGCGGATTCGAGGGCAGAGTCGGAAAGCAGGAGCGTTTCGCCTGGTTCAGTGAGGAAAGAGCGGCGGCGGCGGATTTCCATGTTTAGATCCTCTTGGTACGTGATGTGGTGGCCTCTGTCATGGAGCATGCGTAGATTCTTCGCGAACGGTCCAAAGTAGCCTTAGCGCCCCCTTTCGCGACAGTACAGGCGCCCCGTCGGTGAGGTCTACGCATAGTTACTGGCATGGCTAACACTTCAAAGAACAAAGGCGACCGCTTCGAGCGCGAGGCGGTCCCCGTCATGGTGGGCCTCCTCCCGGAGTTCGCCCTCGCGAAAGCAATGCGGCACCTGGGCGCCGGACGGGCAGAAGACATCGGCGACCTCTACGTCCTGGCCGATGCCGCGATCCAGGTGAAGGCATGGAAGGACTCCGGCGCGGGAATCCGGGCCGCGGCATCCGGTTCCGTCGTCCAGGCCGGCCACGGTGACAAAGAAATCGCTCTGGGCATGTTCCCGATCCTTGGTGCCCGCGCCGGCCATGTGCGCTGGCTCGCCTGTGTTGCCCCGGACCGCTGGCCGGTGCCGGTGGAACCGGTCGCCGAGTTCGCGATGGTCTCCAAGGCCCTCAAATGGGTGAAGACCGACCAGGCCCCGCACGGCTTCCGTGCCTGGGACCGGCTGGAGCGCGTCGGTCTGCTCGCCGGCCCGGGAGAGCCGACCCTGATTGCCCCGATCGAAGCCTGGGCCGCGGCATACCGGGCGGCCCACACGTCCGGTCTTCGCCTGGCAGCCTGACCCTGTAGCGATGCGGAAGAAAGAAGCTTCAGGATTTCTCACCGATTTTGCGCGGCAGCGGACTTCTAAAGGTTAAGCGCGACTGCGGACACGGTGAGAAGGATCGCCGGGGCCGTGCACAGCGTCAGCGGGAGTAAGCGGCGGGCCTCGTACGCAGAATTCTCACGAATCATTCCCGGCCCGGGCCGGGAACAACAGAACTGCAGCAATCAATCAATGTAAGGACCTTTCATGAATCCGCTCTTCGCTACCTTCTTCTCCTTCCTCGAGACCACGAAGAACCGCCTCGCCAGCGAAGAAAAGGGTGCCACGGCAGTCGAATACGGACTGCTGGTCGGTTTGATCGCGGTAGCGATCATCGCCGCGCTGGTCATCCTCGGCCCACAGCTGGCCAACCTGTTCACCTCCGTGACCAACAGCCTCCCGAAGCCGGCCTAAGCGGCCCGCCTCGAACAAATCTGCCCCGTTGCTGCGAAGGCGGCCGCGGGGCAGATCTACGTTCGGACAGGAAGCCTGACATGAAAAAGTTCCGGTCCGAACGCGGTTCGGTCGCCGTAGAGTTCGCCCTGATCCTCCCGCTCCTCATTGGCCTCATGCTCGGCATCGTCGAGTTCGGCCGGGCGTACAACGTCCAGATTTCTGTCACGGCCGCGGCACGGGAAGGCGCGCGGGTGATGTCCATCCAGAAGAACGTCGCTGGGGCCCAGGCGGCTGTCATTGCAGCCTCACCGTCGCTGAACCCCCAGCTGAAAAATGCGCAGATACAGATCAGCCCCGCAACCTGCACGACCGGAGCCAACACCACCGTCACTGTCACCTACCATCTGGATTTCATCACAGGGTTCCTTAGCCGCGGCCTGGACCTTACAGGAAAGAGCGTGATGCGGTGCGGTGGGTGAAACGGAAACCCGTCCCCGACGGTGAACGCGGTGCCGTCACCGTGATCGTCGCTTTCGCCATGGTTGCCCTGATCGGATGCGCAGCCATCGCCATCGACACGGGCGCACTCTACTCCGAACGGGCCCAGCTGCAGTCCGGCGCTGACGCCGCTGCCCTCGCGATCGCCCAGGAATGCAGTATGACCACGAACTGCACCAACCCGGCACTCAAGATGGCCACCGCCCAGGACTTCGCCAACGCCAACTCCAACGACGGGGCCTCCCGGGTCTCGTCCCTGACCTACCCCAGCTCGAACGCCGTCACCGTCCAGACAGCCACCAAGGACGGCAAGACCGGGGCCGGCTACCTGTCGCTCACGTTCGCACCGGTCCTCGGCATCAAAACTGACGCCGTCGCCGCCACCTCCACCGCGCAATGGGGAAGCCCGGCCCGCGGGCCGGCAGTCCTGCCCCTGACGTTCGCACCCTGCAACTTCAAGCTCAACGGCGCCATCCAGGTCATCAGCCGCCACGGAGACACCGGCGGGACCCCGTGCTCAAGCACCAGCCCTTCAGGGCAGCTCCTCCCCGGCGGGTTTGGATGGCTCTCCACTCCGTCAGGGGTCTGCAACGCCAGTGTCGATGTTGCCTTGAACGCCATGATGACCAGCGACACCGGCATCAGCCTCCCCACAGGGTGCGCCGCTGTCCTTGCCGCCAACGCCGACAAGACCGTCCTGCTGCCGGTCTACAGCGATTTGAGCGGTGCCGGGGCCGGCGGCTGGTACAAGATCACCGGCTGGGCCGCCTTCAAGCTTCTCGGCTGGAACTACCCGGGATCCAGCTATCAGAGCAACGCCTACACCGGGGCCACCTGCAAAGGCTCATGCAAGGGAATCATCGGACAGTTCGTCAGCTTCGTCTCCCTGGATGACAACTTCACCGGAACCGGAGCCGATCTCGGGGCGAACATCGTCACCCTGATCGGATAGCCGGGGTGCAGAGAACCCCCGCGGGCACGTTTACTCCCGACGCCGCACACATATTCCTTCACGCACCACCGACCATTACCGCCTGGACCCTCTTAGGAGCACCGGACTCTTGAAAACCCGCCTTATCGGGGCCGCCGCCGCGCTCCTTCTCGCCGTGACCGGCACTGTCGCTGTCACCTCCTACGTCCAAGGCGCCGACCAGCGTGCGATGCACGGTGCGGAGGTCCGGAACATCTACGTGATCGACAAGGAAGTTCCGGCAAACACCCCCGCTGCGGAGCTCACCAAGTTCACCAAAACAGCATCCGTGCCGGTGTCCGCCATCGCACCAGGGGCCGTCACTGACATGTCCACCCTCGATGGAAAGGTGACCTCCGCCAAGCTTCTCCAGGGGGAGCAGCTGCTGAACGCCCGCCTGGTCGACCCGGCCTCGCTGTTGATCCCGGGCAAGGTCGCGGTCCCGGCCGGGCTGCAGGAAGTCACAGTGCAGCTTGGACCGGACCGTGTAGCAGGTGGCCAGCTGATAGCAGGCGACACGGTGGGCATCTTCGTTTCCTTTACGGACGGTGCAGGCCCGGGATCACCCACCACACACCTCGCCTTCCAGAAGGTCCTCGTCACCAGCGTCCAGGGCGCGCCCGCGGAACCGACCGGAAAGGCTGCCGCAACCACGGCGCCGGGCCCGCCCGTCCCGACCGGGGCGATGCTCATCACGCTGGCACGGCCCGCCCACGAGGCCGAGAAAATCGTATTCGCCGCCGAGTACGGCACCCTCTGGCTCTCCAAGGAACCAGCTGCAGCGAACGGGGACGGCACATCCGTCGTCACCAAGGACGGTTACTACAAATGAGCCGCTTCGTTCTCCTCACGTCCGACTCCGCCTTCATCCAGCGGGTCAAGACGGCGATCACCGACCGCCTGCCGGGAACCATGCAGGTCTTTCCTCACACCTCATTGCCTGAGACCCCGGATGCTGTCCTGAAGACCATGACCGACGGGCCGCCGCAGGTCATTCTGTTCGGACCCGATACAGACCTCGAAGCCGTGCTCCGGCTGGCCGCAGTCTTTGACGTCCAGCATCCTGAAATCAGCCTCATCCTCGTCCGGGACACCGACCCGGACCTGGCCCTCGCCGGGATGCGGGCCGGTGTCCGTGACATTCTGGGCCCCCAGGCTGACCCCGACATGATCCGCGTCCTGCTGGAGCGGGCCTGCCTGTCATCGGCCAGCCGGAGCCGGATCATCTCGCAGGAAGCCGCCCCGGAAGAATCCCGGGGAAAGGTCATCGTGGTCACCGCGGCCAAAGGCGGTGTCGGCAAGACGACCGTCGCCACCAACCTCGCGGTCGGTCTGGGCAAGATTGCGCCGATGTCGACCGTGCTGGTGGACCTGGACATCCAGTTCGGCGACGTGGACACCGTCCTGCGGATCGTCCCGGAACACACACTCAAAGACGCGGTCACCGGCGCCGGAGCACAGGACACCATGGTCCTGAAGACCCTCCTCAGCGTCCACCCGGCATCCATCTACGCGCTCTGCGCCCCCTCGGACCCGGCGGACAGCAACCGCATCAGCGGGGCGCAGATCACCCGGGTGCTTCAGCAGCTGGCCAGCGAATTCCAATACGTGGTCATCGACACCGCCCCGGGCCTCGGAGAGCACACCCTGGCTGCGCTGGAGGCGGCGACCGACGCCGTCATCCTGTGCGGCATGGACGTTCCCAGCGTCCGCGGGGCCCGTAAGGAGCTCGATGTTCTGGACAAGCTGGGTATGACCTCCCACGGCCGGCACCTGGTCGTCAACAACGCCGTCCGGGACAGCGGACTGTCCATCCAGGACGTCGAGGCCACGCTCGGGGCGCCGGTGGATCTTGCCATCCCGAGCTCCAAGGCCCTGTCCTACTCCACGAACCAGGGCGAACCCCTGCTCCACCAGCGGTCGCGGGACAAGGCAGCCAAAGCGCTCCGCAGGCTCGTGGACCGATTTGATCCCGCGATGGAATCCAAGCCCCGCAAGGGACTGCACCGAAGGGCCGATGTATCTTGAATCTCGCCGAACGCCTTGATGCCCAAACCGGCACTGGAGCCAGCACCATCACCGAAGACCGGCCCGCGCCGGCCGTCACCGCCGAGCCCGCCAAAGCCCCGGCCCACCAGGAGGACGCCCTTTCCGGGCTGAAGCAGCGCGCCGGCGCCGCCCTCTTCGAACGGATCGGCGCCCGGCTGAACGACCCCACCCTCGCCGAGGAGGGTCTGCTCGCCTACGCCCGCGAGGAACTCATCCAGATCGTCGACGCGGAGAGCGTCCCGCTCAGCAGCCAGGAGCGCCAGCGCCTGGTCACCCAGATCAGCGATGACGTGATGGGCTACGGTCCGCTCCAGCGGCTGCTCGACGATGAAACCGTCTCCGAAATCATGGTCAACGGCCCGGACCAGATCTTCGTGGAGCAGAACGGCATCGTCACCGAAACCCAGGCACACTTCAAATCCGAAGACGACCTGCGCCGGGTCATCGAACGGATCGTCTCCCGTGTCGGCCGGCGCATCGACGAATCCTCCCCGATGGTGGATGCCCGTCTAGCCGACGGCTCCCGGGTCAACGCGGTGATCCCGCCGCTGGCTGTCAACGGATCCTCCCTGACAATCCGTAAGTTCGCCGCCGACCCGCTGAAAGTCGCCGACCTGGTGCGCTTCGGGTCGATCTCCCCGGAAATGGCGGAACTGCTGGACGCCTGCGTCAAAGCCCACCTGAACATCATCGTCTCGGGAGGCACCGGCACCGGGAAGACCACCCTGCTGAACGTGCTCTCATCCTTCATCCCCGCCGGAGAGCGCATCGTCACGATCGAGGACGCCGTCGAACTCCAACTCCAGCAGAACCACGTCGTCCGGCTCGAAAGCCGGCCCTCCAACGTTGAAGGCAAAGGCGAAATCAGCATCCGGGACCTGCTCAAGAACTCCCTCCGGATGCGCCCCGACCGGATCGTCGTGGGCGAATGCCGTGGCGGTGAGGCACTGGACATGCTCCAGGCGATGAACACCGGCCATGACGGGTCTCTGTCCACGATTCACTCCAACTCCCCGCGGGATGCGATCTCGCGCATGGAGACGCTGGTCCTGATGGCCGGCATGGACCTTCCGCTGCGGGCGGTCCGGGAGCAGATCGCCTCCGCCGTGGATGTCATCATCCAGCTCACCCGGCTCCGGGACGGCACCCGCCGGGTCACCCACGTCACCGAAGTCCAGGGCATGGAAGGCGACATCGTCACGCTGCAGGACGCCTTCGTCTTCGACTACAGCGCCGGAATCGACGCCGACGGCCGCTTCCTGGGCAAGCCGGTGTCCACCGGGGTCCGCCCCAAGTTCACCGACAAGTTCGATGACCTCGGGATCAAGCTCTCCCCGTCGGTTTTCGGCACGCCGCCGGCTCGGCCCGGGGGCCGGTAATGCTCGTTTTCGGGTTCATCTGCTGCTACGCCGCACTGGCTGTCTTCGGGGTGGCCGTGCTGAAACCCGGTCGTCCGCCCCTGCCGGCAGAGCTGCGGCGCCCGGCGGCCCCGGAAGGGGCCTCGGTGCTGAGCCGCATCACCGGCATCACCACGGGGTCCATCGAAGACTTCCTGAACCGCCGCGGCTGGACACGAGGGATCGCCTCAGCCCTGGAACAGGCCGGACTCGTCATCGCTCCGGCTGACTTTCTGATCCTGGCCGGGGCGGCCTGCCTGATCGGCGGCATCTGCGGCACCCTTCTGGGTGGAGCGCTGACGGCGGTGCTCGGTGCGGGTACTTGCGCCCTGGGCGCGAAAATGTACCTGTCCGTCCTTGCTGACAAGCGGCGCAAGAAGTTCGCCGCCCAGATGGACGATTCGCTGCAGCTCCTCTCCGGCGGACTGCGCGCCGGGCATAGCCTGCTGCGCGCCATCGACGCCGTATCCCAGCAGGCACCGTCCCCGACCGCCGAAGAGTTCTCCCGCATCATCAACGAAACCAGGCTCGGCCGGGACCTGAACGCGGCCATGGACCAGACCTCGGAGCGGATGAAATGCGAGGACTTCAGCTGGGTCGCCCAGGCCATCGGCATCCACCGTGAAGTCGGCGGGGACCTTGCCGAAGTCCTGGACCAGGTCGGACGGACCATCCGTGAGCGCGGCCAGATTCAGCGCCAGGTCAAAGCGCTCAGCGCCGAAGGCAAAATCTCCGCGTACATCCTCACGTCCCTGCCCGTCCTGATCATCGGCGTCCTGGCCATCATCAGCCCGTCCTACATTGCGAGCTTCGGATCCAGCGTCATCGGATGGGCCATGGTGGCCGCCGGCGCCATCATGATGACCGTCGGCGGACTCTGGATGAAGAAAATCGTCACCTTCAAGTTCTAGCCCTCCCGCACTGCAGAAAGCACCCTCCATGCCGACGACCATAACCCTGGGAATCCTCGCCATCACAGTCTCCGTGCCGGTGCTGCTCTGGTTTCTGTTCTTCGCCCGCGACAAAGGCCGGCCGGTCATTCTGGAAAACCTGTCCCGCGGATTCACCGGCAGCACCGAAAAGATCTCAGCACGACGTGACTGGTCGTTCGTCGCCGCCGCCCGCCGACTCACCCTGCCGCGCACCGTAGCGCGCCTGGACCGCCTCCATGCCCTGGCAGGGAGGCCGCCGGCATGGACCGTGTCCCGGGTCATCGCCGCCAAACCGGTCCTGGCAGTCGTGGCGCTGTTGCTGTGCCTGCTTCTCTTCAGCGGCCACCTGGGCGGCCCGCTGCTCCTGCTCGTCATTGTCGTGACCGTCGTCGCCTTCTTCGTTCCGGATCTCCTGCTTCAAGGCCGCGGCCAGGAGCGGCAGAAGACCATTGCCCTTGAGTTGCCGGACACCCTGGACCAGATGATGATCGCTGTTGAAGCCGGGCTCGGGTTCGATTCCGCCATGTCCCGGGCAGGAGAGAAAGGCAAAGGACCGCTGGCGGACGAACTGCTCCGCACCCTCCAGGACATGCAGATCGGCCGATCGCGCCGGGAAGCCTACGAAGCGCTGGCGGAACGGACCGCTGTACCGGATCTGGACACGTTCGTCCGTTCGGTGGTCCAGGCCGACATCTACGGCATCTCGATCAGCAAGGTGCTGCGGACCCAGGCCGGGGAAATCCGGCTCAAACGCCGCCAGCGCGCGGAGGAGAAGGCTATGCAGATTCCGGTCAAGGTCATCATCCCGCTCATGCTCTGCATCCTGCCCGTACTGTTCATCGCCCTTCTCGGCCCGGCCGTCCTGAACGTCATCAACAAGTTCGGCTAACCGCCGGGGGAGCAGGCGCAGGCAAAGAGAAAGGGCCCGGCGGGATTTCCCGCCGGGCCCTTTGCTGCCTGGATCAGTTCAGGCCGATGACCAGCATCTGGTTGGTGCCCGGGATGCAGGTCTGCAGCACGGCGCGGGGCATGGAGCCCAGGGCTGCGACCACGTTGCCGGTTGTGCCGGGGTTGGGGACCTGTCCCCGGCCCGTCACCGTGTAGGTGCCGTAACCGGCGATCGTGACGGTTTCGCCGACGCCGATGCCCGAGAAGCGAGCCCATCCGCCACAGCTGTCGTGCTCGACGATGAACAGCGACCAGGCATCGTCAGGGGTGAAGTGGATCGGCCCGATGCACCGGTCCACCATGCCCTGGCCGCCGGAGCCGGCGACGTAGATCGTTCGGCCGGCTGGTGCCGCAGCCACGGGGGCCGGAGCCGCGGCGCGGCCGGCTGGTGCAGGGGCACTCTCGGGTGCCGGTGTGTACGCGGGAACGCTGATCGCCGGGCCGGCGAGCTTCAGGACCTGTCCCGGAACGATGACGCTGTAAATGCCCAGGCCGTTGGCTGCGAGCATGCCGTAGGTGTCCACCCCGTGGGCGGCTGCGATGGTGTCTACCGTGTCGCCGGACTGCACGGAGTAGTCGTTCGACGGGGCTTCCGCCGGTACAGGCGCCTCAGGTGCCGGGGCCTCCGTTGCTGCGGCAGGAGCCGAGGCGTCGGGGGCCGGCGCGTCCGAAGCTGTTGCTGCTGCCGTGGCGGTCGGGTCCTGCTGGACCTCCTGGACCATTGCGACGGATTCCGGTGCGGGAGTGGCGGACGGAGGTGCGCAGGCCGACATGGAAACGGACAGGACGATGGTTCCGGAAATCGTGGCGATCCGGAATGCGGAGCGTAGGCCGCATTTGAGCTTCGACAAGCCGAAGGATGTGTCGAGTTTCTTCACGGTGTTCCTTAGGTGGGTTCAACGGGCCCGGTAATTCACCAGGGCCCAGCTAGGGACCATGCGCAGGCACCGCCGTGACGGCCCTTTGGGAGGAGTGCCGCACACAGAAGGAGTGAACGCACACCGTCTGCAAGGAGCATCATGTCCGCGAATACCGTCCACCAGCCCGCAGGTATCCCCATCGGAGGCCAGTTCGCGCCCACCGCCCATTCCGATGAGGTGGCGCCGCTCACTGCGGGTGGTATCCGCCCGGAGGAGACGCAGCGGGAGTGCCGCGGGCACGACTTCTACCCGCCGGCCTCGGAGATGGCCACCTGGCCGCAGCTGTACGCCACGGATAACAACGGTCCCATCGGGGAGAAACCGATCCAGGCCCACTATTTCCAGGGCGGCATGGACTGGTACATCGCCGAATACGACCCCGCGGGAAACGAGGCGTTCGGCTATGCGGACCTCGGTATGGGCGGCGGGGAATGGGGCTATATTCCGCTCGGCGACGTCGAGGAACTCCGCGGACAGATGGGGCTGCCGATCGAACGCGACCTGGACTTCACTCCCGGCACGCCGGCGAACGAGTGCATCGACAGGTACAAGGCGGAGGCCGCCAAGAAGAAAGCTGCCGACGAAGCCGCAGCAGGCGAGCTGGCGGCCCTCCTCGGGAGCGAAGACGGTGAGGACGACGAGCGGTACGACATCGAATGGCCCGACGACTCGGACCCGATGAGCCCCGAAGACCGGGCCCAATACGACACACACCACCGTTTTTCGTACGCCTACGGCACCAGTGTCCTGGGCTGCAAGGGCTTTGAGGACAGGGACACCGTCGAGCGTTTTGCCGGTTTCGCCGCCAAGGCATACCAGGATTCCGGCTGGAACGGCATGATGGACATCCATGGCGTCGTCGACGACTGGCACGCCCAGGAATTCCCGAACGGTTAGAGGGCACAAGGAAGGCCCGGCACTGCCCCAAGGCTGCGCCGGGCCTTCATGATCTTAGCGGCTGAGTGAGGCTGGCCGGACCACGTCCATCCAGTCCAGGAACTCGGCGACGGTACCGATCCGGGCGATGCGCTCGTGGATGGCCTTCTGGTCGTGGCCAGGGACGAACTCGCCGCCCGTCGTCATCTCACCGCAGCCGCAGCGGCACAACTGGCCGGCCGCGTCGTCGAACTCGGGGTCATCGAAGTACCGGACAGGGTTCCGTGCGGCGGTGACGGGGCTCGGCTTGCCGACGTACTTGTCGAAGACCGGGTGGCCCTTGCCGAGGATCTTGCCGTGGATCGAGTAGCGGTCGTCGCGCTTGTCGTTGGGGTTCCCGCTGTAGATGGTGGTCCGTTCCAGCGATTCGATTTCGATGGCCTGGATGACGGTCCGGCCGAACGAGAAGATGGCGTACCGCTCCTTCTGGCCGCGGGCCCCAATCGACCATTCGCCGTGGTTGGCCTCGTACATTTCATCCTGGGTCATGCCGGGCTCGTAGCCGACGTACGGGCGGCCAAGGCCGTCCTGCTCAGGATCGACGGGCTTCTTGGCGGTGACGGT
>DASWAW010000324.1:0-2077 GCA_036390955.1 Arthrobacter sp. | reverse complement strand
ATCTTTGACAAGACCTCCACCCGGACGCGGGTGTCCTTCGCCACCGGCGTGGCGGACATGGGCGGCAACGCACTGATCATCAACCCCGGTGAGGCGCAGATCGGCCACAAGGAATCCGTCGAGGACACCGCCAAGGTCCTGGAGCGCATGGTCTCCACCATCGTGTGGCGCACCGGGGCCCACTCCGGGCTCGTCGCCATGGCCGACAACTCGCGCGTGCCGGTCATCAACGCCCTGTGCGATGACTACCACCCCTGCCAGCTGCTCGCCGACCTGCTCACCATCAAGGAGCACAAGGGCGACCTCAAGGGCCTCACCATGAGCTACCTCGGCGACTCCGCCAACAACATGGCCAACTCCTACCTGCTGGCCGGGGTCACGGCAGGCATGCATGTCCGCATCGCCGGCCCCGACGGCTACCTGCCGTCCGCCGGGATCATCGCTGCGGCCGAGGACCGCGCGGCGGAGACCGGAGGTTCGGTCCTCGTCACGGTGGACCCCGCCGAGGCGCTGCTCGGCGCCGACGTCGTCGCCACCGACACCTGGGTGTCCATGGGCCAGGAGGACGAGAAGGAATCCCGGCTGCAGCTGTTCCGCGACTACGCCGTGGACGAAGCGGCGATGAAGCTCGCGGCGCCGGACGCCGTCGTGCTGCACTGCCTGCCCGCCTACCGCGGCTACGAGATCGCCGCGGCCGTGATCGACGGCCCCCAGTCCGTCGTCTGGGACGAGGCCGAGAACCGGCTGCACGCCCAGAAGGCTCTGATGGCCTGGCTGATGCACCGCTCCGGCCTGGCCGTTGTCGAGGGGCTGGCGCCGAATCGGACGCTGACTCCGAAGGCTCTCGGATAGTGTCCGTGCAGCCGGCCTCCCCGGGGGCCAGCCCTGCCACCAAGACGGCCCGGCAGGCGCGGATTACCGCGATCCTGACGGGTGAATCGGTCCGCTCGCAGGCGGAACTGGCAGCGCTGCTCGCGGACGACGGCGTCCAGGTCACCCAGGCCACGCTGTCCCGGGACCTCGTGGAGCTGGGCGCTGTCCGGGTCCGGGGGAAGGAAGGCGTGCTCGTGTACGCGGTGCCCGGCGAGGGCGGGGAGCGGGCGGCCAAGAGCGGCGTCACCCAGGAGATCCTCGACGCGCGGCTGGCCCGTCTCTGCGGGGAACTGCTGGTCACCGCCGAAGCATCGGCGAACATCGTGGTGCTGCGGACGCCTCCGGGCGCGGCCAACTTCCTGGCCCTGGCCATCGACCACTCGGTCATGCCGTCCATCCTGGGCACCATCGCCGGGGACGACACCGTGCTGCTGGTAACCCGCGATCCGCTCGGCGGCGCGGAGATCGCCGCCCGCTTCCTGCAGCTCGCCGAGGAAGCCGGCACCGGCTGACACCCCGCAGGACTTTCTTGAAGATTGGGCCTGCCGCAGGGATGTGACAGGCTTTCAGTAGACAAGCTTTACCCCGAGATTTTCCCCAACAACTAAGGAGCATTTGAAGTGACTGAGCGTATTGTGCTGGCCTACTCCGGTGGCCTGGATACTTCCGTAGCGATCGGCTGGATTGGTGAAGCCACCGGCGCCGAGGTCATCGCCGTGGCGGTCGACGTCGGACAGGGCGGCGAGTCGCTGGAGACGATCCGCCAGCGCGCCCTGGGCTGCGGCGCCGTCGAGGCCTACGTGGCCGACGCGAGCGACGAGTTCGCCAACGAGTACTGCATGCCCGCGCTGAAGGCCAACGCCCTCTACCAGGGCCACTACCCGCTGGTCTCCGCGATCTCGCGCCCCGTGATTGTCAAGCACCTCGTCAAGGCGGCCCGCGAATTCGGGGCCACCACGGTGGCCCACGGCTGCACCGGCAAGGGCAACGACCAGGTCCGCTTCGAAGTCGGCATCCAGACCCTCGGGCCGGACCTGAAGTGCATCGCCCCGGTCCGCGACCTCGCCCTGACCCGCGACAAGGCCATCGCCTTCGCCGAGGAAAAGGGACTGCCGATCGAGACCACCAAGAAGAACCCGTACTCGATCGACCAGAACGTCTGGGGCCGCGCCGTCGAAACCGGCTACCTCGAGGACATCTGGAA
>DASWAW010000323.1:0-42957 GCA_036390955.1 Arthrobacter sp. | reverse complement strand
CCAGCCGTTGGCTACGGATCCAGCCGGCAACGGTGGCCCCTGATTCGTGAAAAACATTGTGCAGATGGCGGGTGGAGATGAAATGGGCCGCGGCAATTGTGGCCGGGGAGAGCGCCGGGTCGGAGAGGTTCGCCTCGATGTACTCGCGGACGGAGGTGGCCAGGAGCGCCTGCGGCTTCATCTTGTCCGGAGTCATGGACAGCTCCGCGTGCAGCATCGTGGAGACGAGGTCGAGCGCGTTGGCGGTCAGCCGGGAACCGCTGGGGCCGTTCAGGACGTCCAGGTTTTCCGCCAGCTGGGCAATGAACGGTCCGACGATGCTGGTCAGGCTGCCGCCTGCGGCCATCCGCACGGCCGAGAGCTGCCCCACGCATTCCGGCGGCAGTGACAGGGCATCGTAGGGGAACATCACCACCATCACCCGGGCCTGCTCCTCGAACGCCAGGGTGTACGGCCGGTCGGTGTCGTAGATCGCGAGGTCCCCCGGGCGCAGCACGGCTTCGCGGTTGTCCTGGATGAGGAGCCCCGTCCCGTGGAGCTGGAGGTTGAGTTTGAAGTAGCGCTGCCCGGAATGTGCAATCAGCGCGGGCGTGCGGTGGACCTCGTGGCTGGATGCGGTGACCTCGACGATGCAGACACGGTCCAGCAGCCGGGACCTCATACGGCCGCTGAAGGTGTCCGGATCGCCTGTCTGGGCCACGAGGGGGACAAAGGATTCCGCCACCAGGTGCCTCCAGTGGTCAAAGGAGGTTGCCACGCTGGTGCGGACATCCTGGGAGACGCGGTGGGTTGTAGCTGGGGCCATTGCAGATCCTGACGCCGTCATAAACCGGGGGGTGTGTCATGGGACACAGTCCTCTCAGGTTAGCGCCGGCAGCGGCGGCTGTCATCTTTTTTCGACACTCGGCGAAAAAAGATCAGCGGGCCGGGCCGAGGAGGTCGAGGAAACCCTCCAGCTGGGCCAGAAGGGCCGGGCTGAGTGGCGGCCCGGCTGCGGGGCGCTCGGCCGCTGGTCCCCCGGGCGTCGGCGCCTGGGGTGCAAGGGCGGCGGTAATCTGCGCGCCCAGCAGCATGTTCAGCAGCTGGCCGGCAATGGCGTCGTCCGTAACCGGGGTGGTGACGTCGCCGTTCTGCCTGGCCTGGCCAAGGTAGCCGAGGATCATGTGGTGCCACTGCTCCATCGAGGCGCGGTGGATGGCGGCTTTGTCCTCGTCGTTGACCGCCTTCTGCCAGAACGGGATCACGATCCGCGCCTCGTTGACGCGCTCCTCATCGAGCGGGAGGACCTCGCGGCAGAAGTCCCGCAGGGCAGGTATCCCTGACTTGCCGGCGGTGACCGCGGCAACGCGCGCGTTGGTCCGGTTGAAGACGTGGCTGAAGGCGAAGGCCAGCAGGACGTCCTTGGTGGGGAAGTACGGCTTGAGGGCGCCATTGGCGAACCCTGCTTCGATGGCGATTTCGCGCATGGTGGCACCTTCAATGCCCAGCCGGGCAATGATCCGCCACGTCGCGTCCACGAGTTCCAGGCGGCGCTCATCATGATCAACAATCTTTGGCACGGAACTGCTCCCCGGAAAAATATTTCGTGGCGGACTCTTGTGGCACATCTTACGGATCGGTATTCTCTACAACTATAGAAAATAAAAATCCGACCCGCAAAGGTCCCGGACAGAAGGCCGCCATGATGCCCTCAATTACTGACACCGCTGCGCCGTACCGCCTGGCGACGGGCGCCGAAATCGCCGAGGTCCGGAGCGTTCTGCTCGCCGCCGGCCTGCTCGGACCGGAGAAACGCATTGCCTACCTGGGCCTGCTGGATCCGGCCCGCGACGCTGCCAGGGACCGTGAAGACCGCCGCTTCCGAGTGTTCATTCACGACGTCGACGGCGGCCGCCCGGCGGACGTCACGGTCTCCGTGACGGCCGGGGCGGTGGTTTCCGCCGTCGAACTGGACACCGCCGTCGTCGGCGAGCTCCCGGTTCTGGAGGAAGAGTTCGAGGTGGTCGAGGAACTGCTGGCAGCGGATGAGCGGTGGCTCAAGGCGCTGGCCGCGCGCGGCCTGGACGTCGGCAAGGTCAGGGTGGCACCGCTGTCTGCCGGTGTCTTCGAGTACCCCGAGGAGCGGGGCCGCCGCATCCTCCGCGGTCTGGCGTTCGTGCAGGATTTCCCGGAGGACAGCGCCTGGGCACACCCCGTCGACGGCCTCGTGGCGTACGTCGATGTTGTCAGCAAGGAAGTCACGCAGGTGCTGGACACCGGCGTCGTGCCGGTTCCCGCCGAACACGGCAATTACACGGATCCTGAGCTCACTGGCCCGCTGCGCACCACGCAGAAGCCCATCAACATCACCCAGCCGGACGGCCCCAGCTTCACGGTCACCGGCGGCAACCACATCGAATGGGAAAAGTGGAGCGTCGACGTCGGCTTCGACGTCCGCGAAGGCGTCGTCCTGCACAACATCGCCTTCCAGGACGGCGACCGGCTGCGGCCGATCATCAACCGGGCGTCCATCGCCGAGATGGTGGTGCCCTACGGTGACCCGTCGCCGATCCGCTCCTGGCAGAACTACTTCGACACCGGCGAGTACCTCGTGGGCCAGTACGCCAACTCCCTGGAACTCGGATGTGACTGCCTGGGGGAGATCACCTACCTCAGCCCCGTCATCAGTGATGCCTTCGGCAATCCCCGCGAGATCCGCAACGGCATTTGCATGCATGAGGAGGACTGGGGCATTCTGGCCAAGCACAGCGACCTCTGGTCCGGGATCACGTACACCCGGCGCAACCGCCGCCTGGTGATCTCGTTCTTCACCACCATCGGGAACTACGACTACGGGTTCTACTGGTACCTCTACCTCGACGGCACCATCGAGTTCGAGGCCAAGGCCACCGGCGTCGTCTTCACCTCCGCCTACCCGGAGGGCGGCTCGGCCAATATCTCCCAGCTGGCGCCGGGGCTGGGCGCCCCGTTCCACCAGCACCTCTTCAGCGCCCGGCTGGACATGGCCATCGACGGCTTCACCAACCGCGTGGAGGAAGAGGACGTGGTCCGGCAGGTGATGGGCGAAGGCAACGAACGCGGCAACGCGTTCTCCCGGAAACGCACCGTGCTCAGCCGCGAAGCGGACGGCGTCCGCGAGGCCGACGCCCGCAGCGGACGGACCTGGGTCATCTCGAACCCCGAGTCGCGGAACAGGCTGGGCGAAGCCGTGGGCTACAAACTCCACGCCCAGGGCCAGCCCACCCTGCTGGCGGATCCGGACTCCTCGATTGCCCGCCGGGCCGCATTCGCCACCAAGGACCTCTGGGTGACCCGCTATGCCGACGACGAACGGTACCCCACCGGCGATTTCGTGAACCAGCACGCCGGGGGAGCCGGGCTGCCGGCCTACATCGCTCAGAACCGGGACATTGACGGCCAGGACATCGTTCTCTGGCACACCTTCGGGCTGACCCATTTCCCCCGGACCGAGGACTGGCCCATCATGCCGGTGGACACTGTGGGGTTCAAGCTGCGGCCGGACGGGTTCTTTGACCGAAGCCCCGTGCTGGACGTCCCCGCGTCCGCCCAGGCGGCCGGCGGCCACTGCCATGCGTAGCAGCTAGGGCATGGCGCGGATTCGGGTGTGGGGCCGGTCGGCCGGCCCCACACTCCACGCCAGGATGTGCGCCGCCGTGACGGCCGGCTCCTGCCTCTTCCACGTGTGGCTGGTGGCGGAGAACCAGCACGCGCTGTGGCTGAATTCGTTGATGGTTGCGATGGTTGCCGTGTGCCTCCCGTGCACCGTGCACATCTGGCGGCACGTCCGCGTCGGCGCCCTGCAGCGGGTCATGGCCAGCGCCCTGGCCATGGCCCTCCTGCATGCCTTCCTGTTCCTGGGAGCCGGTGCCGCCGGCCACAACCACTCACCGTCGGCCGCGGCCATGACAGGACCGGGAGGCCACGGGGCCACGTCGCTGGGGGTCATCGGGTTGGAACTTACGACGGCGCTGCTCGCCGCGACGCTCGTGGCGCGGCTGCGTCGGCGGCGTGTTATTTCTTGCCCTGCCCTGGGCCCGGGACCCGCGCCAGATAGGCAGCAGCCAGCTCCGAACGTGAGCAGATATGGAGTTTCCGGTATATCCGTGTCAGGTGGTACTGGACGGTCTTGACCGATACGTAGAGTTCGGCCGCGGCGTTCTTGTTGGTCAGACCAGTTGCGACCAGCGAGGCTACCGCCCGTTCCTGGTCCGTCAGCTCGTCGAAGCCAGCTGCGGCCTCAGCCGTCGTCGGGGCGGGTGCGCTCTGGCGCCGGCTCTCCTCCGTGCTGACCCCGCTGGCACGCAGTTCGCGCTCGCACCGATCGGTATAGGCCGCTGCGCCCAGAACAGCGAAAAGGTCGCGTGCTTGCATCAGCATCCCGGCCGCCTCCCGCCGTTTCCCAGCCCGGCGGAAGGACTGGCCGTACACGAACATTATTCGGGCCCGAGCGTAAGGCATCGGCAGGTTCTCCAGCCGGGCGAGAGCGTCCAGGAAGGTGACGCGGGCGGCGTCGAAATCTCCGGAGGCCGCCTGGATTCTGCCACGAACGGAAGCCAGCCGCGCCATCGTTGACTGATGCTGGCGCTGCCCGGCCAGCCGCTCGTGCGGGCGCAGGAACGCGTCGGCTTCTTCCAGTTGTCCCACCATGACCAACGCGTTGGCGTAATGGTCCTGCCACGGCCAGAAGCCTGGTTCGTCAATGCCGCTGCTGCGGTCCATTCTGACGACAGGCAGCAGCGCGCGGATGACGCCGTCGTAGTCTGCCCTCACTTCGGCCAGCTGCGCCTGGGCGAGGCGGTGCGGCAGGATCATGATCGGGTAGCTGTCGGCGGCGACGGCGGCACGCTCCAGATGGTGGGCAGCGGCGTCCCAGTTGCCGCGAAGCGCGTGAATTTGTGCGCCAGTCCAGTGCAGCAGGGGACTGAGTATCTCGATACCGGACTCTTCCTGGAGGGCCACGGCATTCTCCACCGTTCTCAGGGCACCGTCCCATGCACCCAAGGCAAAGTCTGTCCTGGCAAGCCAGGCCTGGGCCCAGAGGGCAATCCGGCGGGAACCGCCGCCAAACTCCGTGGGAGCAGCTCCGGCCAGCTCGGTCCGGGCCTCATCGAGCCGGTCCATGGCCAGGTGCAGCCACCCTCTGCCCATATGGATTCGTTGGTATTGTGCGCTGTTTTCCGGCGGCCGATCCGCGGCCTCGTAACTCGCTTCCGCTTCAGCGTACCGGCCCATGGCGCCGAGCCCGAGTCCTTCTATGGCTTGCGCCTCGAAGGCTGGTGGGCTGTTCGGCGGAGCCGTGAGCCTGGCCCGGACAGCCCACGTCACGAGATCCCTGCCGTTGAAGCGGGCCAGGGCGTGGAGCACCTGACGCTGGCAAATCTGGCCGGCCGTTCCGGGGTCGGTGGCTGGGTCGACCGACGTCCAGGCCTTGCGGAGCAGGGCATCGGCCTGCATGGGGCGGCCGCGGAGGACGGCGAGGTACCCGCGGACGGCGTCACTGCGCGGGCTCGGGGTGATGGTCTCCACCGCCGTCACGGCGCGGGGGAGCTGCCCGGCCCCGACCATGGCGTCGACCGCCAAGATCAGGAGCGACTCACGTTGCAGGCATTCCGGATTAAGCCGTGCGGCTTCGGCATAGGCGTCGGCTGCGGAACCCCAGGCACCCGATGCGGCGTATGTGGCCGCCGCCCCTTCGAGTTCGCGGGCGAGCGGACCGTCCGGCAACAGTGCAGCAGCAGCCCGATGCGCCAACTGTTCGGCCCCGGTTGCCGGCAGGCGGGCGGCTGCGGCATGTGACGCCGCCCGCCGGCCGGGCCCGAGGTTTTGATATACGGCGGCCCGCACCGCCGGAATCGGGAACTGGAGAAAGGTGTCCGCCCCAGCCGTCAAGAGTTCCAGCAGACCTGCGGCCACGGCCTCATCCACGGCAGCCACGGGGTCCGAAACACCTGACAGATCCGTGGCAGGCGCCAGCCGGGAACGGACTCCCAGCACTGCCGCCGCCTCCGTGAGCGCGGCCGCAGCCGGCGGCAGCTGTGCCAGTGCCGTCTGGACAGATGCCCGAAGCTCCGCGGGCACCGGAAGAACCCGCTGGCCCGTAGACCAGACCGATACCGGATATTGCTCCAGCAGCGGCCGGACCAGTCCAGGGCGGCCGCCCGTGTGCTCCACCAGGATCCGTGCGGCCGGCAGCGGCAGTTCCGTGTCCGCGGATCCGGTCGTTCGGCGTGCCATCAGCTGCACGTCACCCGGCGTCAGCGGGCCCAGCCTGATGGTCCGGGCGCCCGGAAGACCAAGAAGCCCCTCGACGCCTGCGTCCAGCCCGCTGACGGTCATATCGGCAGCAACGATGGTCAACAGAGCCCTGGGCCCCACGCGGCGCAGCGCGTAAAGAAGAGCTTTCAGGGAGGGCAGGTCTGCCCAGTGGAGGTCATCGATCCAAAGGACCAGGGCATCACTTTCCTCCGCGGTGAAGCGGTCTACCGTGGAGAGCAGCAGCTTCCCGTAATACGCCGGACCGTCGGCGCCGGGGCCGGTTGCCGGCGCTGGTTCCGCCGGCGCTTCCGCCTCTAGGGGAGCGGCAGCCCCGGTCACCCCGGACAGCAACTGCTGGACCACCCCGAAGCCGGCGTTCCGCTCCCATGCGGCGCCGGCCGCTCGTAGTATAAACGGCGGGTTGCCGGCGGTCTTCTGCAGCCGCAGGAAGGACTCCACCAGGACGGTTTTGCCCATCCCCTGGCCGCCGAGGATGACGCCGACGGCGGGCGTTCCCGAGCGGGCGGCCTGGAGCAGCTCCCCCAGCTGTCGGGCCGCCGCCGTGCGTCCGGCCAAGTGTCCGGCTTCGTTGTCAAACATCATGTCCAACCTTACGGGGGAGAGCGCCGGCAGTGTGAAGTGGGTCGCAGTTCCCACCGGCCCCCCGGCGGTCACCCCGCCTGGGACGCTGGTACAAGCACTTCCCCGCTGCCAGGCTGGACGGGGTCGGCCGCGATGCGGTGCCGGCGGACGAAGAAGGTGACGAGTCCGCCGGCCAGTGCGACGGCGGCGAAGACCACAAATGCCACGCTGCTCGGTGCCTTGGCGCTGATCAGGAAACCACCGACGAGCGGTCCAAGGATGCCGCCCAGGCGGCCGAACCCTGCACACCATGCCACGCCGGCCGCGCGTGCCGGGGTCGGGTAGTAGTTCGACACGAACCCGTAGATCAGGACCTGGGTGCCCAGGCTGCCCACGCCGGCAAAAGCCACGGCGACCAGCAGCACCGGGAGCGGGAAGTCGAACGTCAACAGGACCAGGGAAACCGCCGCGATGACGAACGTTGTTGCCACCACGGTGCGGGGACCAAACCAGTCGGCGGACCGTGAGGCGACGAGACCGCCGACCACGGCTCCGGCGTTGAGCGCCAGGAGGAACGTGAGCGAGTAGGTCTTGCCATAGCCATGCTGACCCATAATTTCGGGCAGCCAGGTGTTCAGCCCGTAGGTCAGCAGCAGGCCGCAGAAACTCATCAGTCCGAGCAGCACGGTGGGTGTGCGGTAGTTTCCGGTCGTGAGGGCCGCAAATCCGGTCAGCGGCCGGCCGGCCTTGTTCACTGCCGCCGGCGGCAGTGCGAAAACCCCGGAGCCCGAGCCGCTGGCAGTGTTGCCGTCTTCGAGCGGAACACCCGTCTTCACTGACAGCGCATGGGCCTCTGCGGTGCGGCCGCGTGCCAGGAGCCACCGCGGTGACTCCGGCAGTTTGAGGTACGCCAGCGGGAACAGGATCACCAGCGGAAGGGCGCCGATCATGAACAGGCCGCGCCAGTCCGTCACCCCGCCCAGCACGATGGCCAGCAGTGATGCCAACAGGCCTCCGGCAGGCACCCCCGAGTACACCAGCGCATTGTAGAAATTGCGCCTGCCGGCGGGGGCGAACTCGGCGACCACGGCTCCGGCCGTGGCGACGAGGGCGCCGACGCCGATCCCGGTCAGGAACCGGAGGAGCCCAAAGGCCGGGATGCTGGTGGCCATGGCGGTGGATGCCATGCCCAGCGAAAACCAGACGATGTTGATGAGCATCAGCTTCCTCCGGCCGAGGAAATCCCCGACGGCGCCGGCGGTGAGGGCGCCCACCATCACGCCCAGCAGGGCGTAACTTCCCAGGATGCCGGCCTGGGCGGCATCGAGGGCCCCGATCTGGCTGGGGTCGCGCAGCAGCGACGACACAACGGTTCCGTAGACCACGAGGTCATAACCGTCAAAGAGCAGGGCTGCGGCGGCGATGGCCATCACCCAGCGGACAGTCTTCTTGCGGGTGGCATCCGTGGATGCGGCGAGTGCGTTCATGTGTGGCTCCAGGGGCCTGGGCCGCGTCGTTGCGGCAGATTGAGGTCAATCGAGGGGGTAAGTCGGGCGGGGACCGCCTGGGTGGCGGTATTTCAGCCCAGGTCGCCGCCGGCAACGGCGAGGACGCTGCCGGTGATGTAGGAGGCCTCGTCCGAGGCAAGGAACGCGATGGGACCGGCCTGCTCGTCGAGGGTCCCGTACCGCTTCATCAGCGACGAATCGATGGTCTGGTCAACAATCTGCTGGTACCAGGCCTGTTCGTTGGCGCCTTCGGGCTGCGGACCTCGTGCGACGCGGCGGGGCGGCGCTTCCGTCCCTCCCGGAGCCGTGGCCACCACGCGGATGCCATGCGGAGCGGCTTCGAGGGCCAGGGCCGCCGTGATGGCTTTCACCCCGCCCTTGGCCGCGGCGTAAGGCACGCGGTTGACGCCACGCGTGGCGACGGAGGCGACGTTGACAATAACGCCGCCCTGCCGGCTGATCATGTGGGGCAGAACGGCCCGGCAGGTCCAGAGCGTCGGAAACAGCGACCGCTGTATTTCCTGGTTGATCTCTTCGGGCTCGTAATGTTCGAAGGGCTTGGCCCAGATGGTGCCTCCCACGTTATTGATGAGGACGTCGATCCGGCCGTGAAGGGCCACTGCCGCCTCGATGGCGGCGCTGGCGCCGTCGTAGTTTTCCAGATCGGCTGTGATGGCGGACGTGGACGCCCCACTGGCCGCGAGTTCCCCGGCGGCTTCACGGACAAGCTCGGCCCGGTCCACCAGGATGGCGTCGGCACCTTCGGCCGCGACGCGCGAGGCAACGGCGAACCCGATTCCCTGCGCCGCTCCGGTGACCACCACCACCTTGCCGGCGAACCGGCCCGGGCTGATCGCCCGGGCACCGTTCGTCCTCAAGCGACGGCCCCGGAGAGGACCGGCGCTGCTGCCGCGGTGCTGCCGACGGCGAAGCGCTCGTAGTAGAAGTTCGTGGGCGTGATGCCCTGGATGTCCCAGTACTTGCGCACGGCGTCCACCATCGCGGGCGGTCCACACAGGTAAACGTCGACGTCGCCGTCGTTCAGGTGTGCGGCCGTGATGTATTGCGTGACGTACCCCTTGAACTCCGCAGCGCTGTCCGGATCCGCCACGCAGGTGGCGAAGGTGAAGTTCTCGATGGTGCCGGCGTAATGCTCCAGCTTCTCCAGCTCCACCAGGTCCTTGTCGAACGTGACACCGTAGACCAGGTGCACGGGATGGGCCGGCGCCGCATCCACGTTGGCGGCGATATTCTCGAGCATCGACAGCAGGGGCGCGATCCCGGTGCCGCCGGCCAGCATCAGCACCGGCCGCTTGATGTCCCGCAGGAAAAAGCTGCCCATGGGGCCGGTCAGCGCGATGACGTCGCCGACGGCGGCACGGTCCTTCAAGTACGTGGTCATGGCGCCGTCAGGTGCCGTGCGGACGAGGAAGCGCAGCTCATCAGCGGCGGGGCCGCTGCTGAATGAATAGGAGCGGGTGGATTCGGTGCCGGGGACCGCGAAATTCATGTACTGGCCCGGCAGATACAACAGGTCCGCACGGTTTGCCACGGCAAGGGTGAGGGCTGCGGTGTTGTCCGCGAACCAGGTGACGTCGCTGACGGTCGCGTCGAACGTCGTGGCGCCGGCCTTGGCCATTTCCGAGGTGCCGGCGATCTGCAGGACGAGGTCGGTTTCCGGAACCATTTGGCAGGGGAGGCAGAAGCCCTTCTCGGCTTCGTCCTCGGTGAGGGCCTCGTCGATGTAGTCGCCGCCGTCGTACTTTCCCGACTCGCAGAACGCTTTGCAGGTGCCGCAGGCACCGTCACGGCAGTCGAAGGGGATATTGATCCGGGATTTGTACGCCGCGTCGGCGACGGTTTCGTTGGGTTTCGCGGTGACGAAGCGGGTTACGCCGTCCTCGAAGCTGAGGGCAATCTGATAGGTCATGGGGCTCGACTCCAGTCTTGTCGGAAGTTAGATGTGGTAAATGTCCACGATGTGGTGGATGTAGTCGTTCTTGAGGACGACCTTTTTCCGGGTGATGACGGGCTGCGTGCCGGCGTAATCGATGGTGTAGAACGACGTTCCGAAGTAGGGGTCGATGTTCTGGTAGCGGTAGTACAGCGTGAACCAGTTGAAACGGACATCAACTTCGCTGCCGCGGGCCTCGACGATCTCCACGTTGGTGATGTTGTGTCCCGTCCGCGGTTCCGGCAGGCTGGTCGCGCTGGAGCGATCGGTCTTGATGCGGAAGACGCGGTCCTCCAGGCCTCCCCGGTTGGCGTAGTAGATCAGTGAAATTTCGCGCTGGGGGTCGCCGGTGAGCTGGTCGTCGTCGGCCCACGCCGGCATCCAGAACTCGGCTTCCGGGTGGTAGCAGTCCAGCCAGCGGTCAAAGTCGCGGTCGTCCAGGAAGCGCGCCTCGCGATAGAGGAAGGCGCGGATGTCTTCCAGGGTTGCCGGGCCCGACGGCGCGAGGGCCGTTGCGTCCTGCGGCTCGGATTCGATGATTTGTGTCATGGGGATTCTCCTCGGGGTCCTTGCGGACCTAGTTCTGTGCGGCGGCGGCTGCGGCCGCTTCTTCGGCGGCTGCCGCTTTGCGCATCGTCTCCACCCAGTAGCCGTGCTGAATCGGGTAAAGGCCTTCGTCTTCGGTTTTGGCACCGCTGGAAATGGGCTTGAGGCCGATGGCGTCGGCGTTGGCATCGGGGCCGGAAATCTGGTGCATCACCCCGCGGCTGAGGTCGTTCCACGGGGCGGCGGTGGCCATGTACGTTTTCTGGCAGGAGCGGAACTCCTCCAGGTCATCGGGAGTGGCCATGCCGGAGGCATTGAAGAAGTCCTCGTACTGGCGGATGCGGTTGGACCGGGCCTCGTCGCTCTCGCCCTTGGGCGCGATGCAGTAGATGGTCACCTCGGTCTTGTCGACAGAGATGGGACGGAAGTGCCGGATCTGCGAACCGAACTGGTCCATCAAGTAAACGTTCGGGTAGAGGCACAGGTTGCGGGAGATGTTGATCATCCAGTCGGCCTTTTCCACGCCGTACTTCTCGACGAGTTCGTCCCGACGGTCGAAGAGCGGGCGGTTGCTGGGGTCCAGCCACTCCGTCCAGAGCAGCAGGTGGCCGTGGTCGAAGGAGTAGTAGCCGCCCTTCTGTTTGGCCCAGCCGCCGGCGTCCATGTTCTTGGTTTCGTTGGCCGACTCCCCGGTGGTCCGGCGTGCGGTAGTGGCCGCGTAGTTCCAGTGCGTCGCGGAGACGTGGTAGCCGTCCGCGCCGTTCTCGGCCTGCAGCTTCCAGTTGCCGTCGTAGGTATAGGTGGACGCGCCGCGGAGGACTTCGAGGCCGTCGGGGGACTGGTCGACAATCATGTCGATGATCTTGGTGGATTCGCCCAGGTGTTCTTCCAGCGGCTTCACGTCCGGGTTGATGCTGCCGAACAGGAATCCGCGGTAGCTCTCAAACCTGGCCACCTTTGTGAGGTCGTGGGAGCCGTCCTTGTTGAACTGTTCCGGGTAGCCGGCATCGCGGGGATCCTTGACCTTGAGGAGTTTGCCGGTGTTGTTGAAGGTCCAGCCGTGGAACGGGCAGGTGAACGTGGTGCGGTTGTCTGTCTTGCGGCGGCACAGCATCGCGCCGCGGTGGCTGCAGGCATTGATCAAGGCATTGAGCCCGCCCTGCTTGTCGCGGGAGATGATGATGGGCTGCCGACCAATGTAGGTGGTGAAGTAGTCGCCCACGTTCGGGATCTGGCTGTCGTGTGCCAGGTACACCCAGTTGCCTTCGAAAATGTGCTTCATCTCGAGTTCGAAAAGGTCGTGGTCGGTGAAGATGCTGCGGTTGGCGCGGAAAACGCCGTTTTCGTGGTCCTCCACAAGGGCCTCGTCGAGGTGGGCTCGGATACCCGCCAGGGTCTCTGTCATGTTGGCTCCTATCAATTTCGGGCCGCGTTGCCCGTCGTGCCGGGGCTGCGCTGCCCGAGCGGACCGCCGAACGATCGGCCGGCCAATGGTGAATGCACCAACCCTGCCAGTGCGTGGCACGCATCACACTAGGCATTTGCCTAGGGTCACCTAGGGCCCTATTGATATCTAAAATGTCTGAAAGGGCACGAATTGAGTATTTGTTGAATACTAAATTCGGCTCTACGCTGTTGAACCAACAAGCAACCACGGTGAAGCTGCGGCCTGGAACCGGCCGCGGCATGAGGGCGCACTGGAGCCCCGCCGGCCCAACAACGACGACGACGGAAGGAGGCGGTGCGGCATGGAACTTCGTCACCTGCGTTACTTCGTGGCGGTGGCAGAGGCCCGCCATTTCGGCCAAGCGGCCGAAGGCCTGCAAATGGCCCAGCCCCCGTTGTCCCAGCAGATACGGCAACTGGAAGCGGAACTCGGGGTCGAACTGCTTGCCCGGACCACCCGCAGCGTCAAACTGACACCGGCCGGCGAAGTCTTCCTCGGGGACGCGCGCCGGATTCTGCGGAGTGTGGACGACGCGGCCCGCAGAGCCCGCCAATTCGCAGACGGAAAAGCCGGCACGATCCGTATCGGGTTGACGGGAACGGCGTCGTACACCCAGGTCCCGCGCCTGGCCCGGCTCGTCAAGGATCAGCTGCCCGGCGTTGTGCTGGATATCAGCACCGAAATGCTCACGCCGGCCATCGAGCTGGCCCTGATGTCGGGCGAGCTGGACATCGGAGTCCTGCGCCCGCCCGTGAGGGATGCGGCTCTGACCTTGCGCCCCATCGCCCGTGAACAGTTTGTGGTCGCGCTTCCTGCCGGCCACCGGCTTGCCGCGGAGGATTCCGTGACCATCGGCGAGCTGCGGGCCGAGGATTTCATCATGTACCCGGCAGGGTCACGGTCAGTGGTCAACGATGCCGTCATCCGCGCCTGCACGGCAGCCGGCTTCCACCCTCACGTTGCCCACGAATCAGCAAAAACTTCCACCCAGTTGTCGCTGGTGGCCGCTGGCCTCGGCGTCGCCGTTCTGCCCGAGTCCGTGCGGGGGATCGCACTGGACGGTGTCCTCTACCGGAGGCTGCTCGGAGCGGACGAAGTGGACCTTGCGCTGGCGTGGCGACACAACGACAGCTCCGCCCTGGTCGGCAGCTTCCTCATGATGCTGGACGACAACAAAATCTTCATCGACCCGACCCGCCCCGGAGGGCTTCCGTGAAAATACGCTCCATTGAGACGATCCCGTTCGCCATCCCCTATACCAAGCCGCTGCGCTTCGCGAGCGGGGAGGTCCACACTGCACAGCACGTTCTGGTGCGGATCTTGAGCGACGACGGCGTCGTGGGCGCCGCTGAGGCGCCGGCCCGGCCGTTCACCTACGGGGAGACCCAGGAATCCATTGTGGCTGCCATCCAGACGCTTTTCGCGCCGGCCATCGTGGGAATGGACGTGATGGACCGCGAGGCGGTCCATCACGCCATGGGCCGGACGGTCGGCAATCCGACCGCCAAATCAGCCGTTGACATGGCAATCTGGGACATCATCGGAAAGGCCCTGGACCAGCCGGTCACGGCACTGCTCGGCGGGTACTCCGGCAGCATGAGAGTCAGCCACATGCTCGGCTTCGCCGAGCCCGCGAAAATGGTCGCCGAAGCCGAGCGCATGCGCGACACCTACGGCATCACCACGTTCAAGGTGAAGGTGGGCCGGAAGCCGTTCAGGCTCGACGTCGACGTTTGCCGGGCGCTGCGGGAAGAGCTCGGCGACGACATTGAACTCTACGTCGACGGCAACCGGGGGTGGACGCCGTCGGAATCCCTCCGGGCGCTCAACGCCATGGCGGATCTTGACCTGACGCTGGCCGAAGAGCTGTGCCCGGCAGACGACGTTCTCGGCCGCAAATGGCTCGTGGAACACTGCCCCGTCCCGTTTGTGGCCGACGAGAGCGCCACGACTCCCGGTGAAGTCACCCGGGAACTGCTCAGCGGGGCTGCCAACGCCGTCAGCATCAAGACGGCCCGCACCGGTTTCTCCCACTCCCAACGCATCCTGTTCCAGTGCGACGGGCTGGGCGCGGAGGTCTTGATGGGCAATCAAATAGACGGCCAATTGGGCACCCTCTGCACCGTAACGTTCGGTGCCGCCTTCAAGTCCACCACGCTGCGGGCGGGCGAACTCTCCAATTTCCTTGACATGAGCGACGACCTCCTGACTGAGCCGCTGGAAATCGTGGACGGGCGCCTGTCAACCCGCCAGGTACCGGGTATCGGAATCGACATCGACCCGGACAAGCTGGCCAAATACCGCCTCGACCAAGGCAACTGAAGACCAACACGGAATCAATTCCCCACCAGGCGCCTGCACCGCAGCAGGTGCTGACCAAGAAAGTGAGTCAATGATGACAACCCAGCTCAACGAATTTGATGCCAAGGCCGCAGAGTCCGGCAACGCCGCCACGGAACGGTTCCGTGAAAGCGGAAAGACCGAGGCGCTCAACGTTCCCAAGGAACGCGTGTCCCTGCTGGCCAACGAGGTCCTGGGCGCGGTCTACGAGACCATCCGGAAGCACAAGGTCAGCTATGACGAGTTCAATGCCTTGAAGTCCTGGCTGATCGGCGTGGGTGAGGACGGTGAATGGCCGCTGTTCCTGGATGTCTGGGTGGAGCATGTCATTGAAGAGGTCTCCACGGAGGACCGCGAGGGCAACAAGGGCACCATCGAAGGCCCCTACTACGTGCCAGGTTCGCCGCAGTTCGAAACGCCGGCCACGCTGCCGATGCGCGATGATGAAGGCGGCACCCCGCTGCTCTTCCAGGGCCAGGTCCGCGCCGTTGACGGCACCCCGCTGCCCGGCGCCCACGTGGAAATCTGGCACGCGGACGACAACGGGTTCTACTCCCAGTTCGCGCCCGGCCTGCCCGAGTGGAACCTGCGCGGCACCGTCGTCGCAGACGCGCAGGGCAACTTCGCGCTGAACACCGTCCAGCCGGCCCCGTACCAGATCCCGACCGACGGCGCCTGCGGCAAGCTCATTGCGTCTGCAGGATGGCACGCGTGGCGGCCCGCGCACCTGCACCTGAAGGTGTCCGCGCCCGGCTGCCAGCTGCTCACGGCACAGCTCTACTTCGAAGGCGACCAGCACCTCTCGGACGATATCGCCTCTGCCGTCAAGCCCGAGCTCGTCCTGGCACCGGCTGCCCGGGCAACTGCACCCGGCAACGAAGTCACCTACGACTTCGTGCTGGACGCAGTCCGCGCCTGAGCCGGGCGGCTGTCCGCGACAGTTCCAGACAACACCGAGAAGAGGAACAGCACATGCACTTTGCAGTCCGAATGGAGGTCAACATCCCGTCGGATCTTGACCCACAGGCCAAGACGGAACTCCTCGCCAGGGAAAAGGCCTATTCGCAGGAGCTCCAGCGCGCAGGCGAATGGAAGAGTATCTGGCGGTGTGTCGGCGAATACGCAAACCTCAGTGTCTTCGACGTTGCCAGCAACGAACGCCTGCACGAGATCCTGTGGGGTCTGCCGTTGTTCCCGCACATGAAGATGGACATCACGCCGCTCGCCGCGCACCCTTCGGACATTGCCCTCTAGCGGCTGCGGTCCATGGCGTTGACATCAAGGACCCCGCCTGCGCGTTCGCGCGCGGCGGGGCCCTCCAGCCATCGCTCTGCGATGTCCCTGTCCGCAGTCATCGCCGGGCTGGTCGCCGTGGTCGTTTCATACTCAGGACCGCTGCTGGTGGTCCTTCAGTCAGCCAAGAACGCAGGGCTCAGCACCGGGCAGACCACGTCCTGGGTCTGGGCGATTTCCATCGCCAGCGGCGTGGTGTGCTCGGTGCTCAGCCTGGT
Organism: Arthrobacter sp.; assembly: GCA_036390955.1. GTDB lineage: Bacteria > Actinomycetota > Actinomycetes > Actinomycetales > Micrococcaceae > Arthrobacter. Next base: position 26,793 of record DASWAW010000323.1, on the reverse strand, counting down.
CACCAGGCAGCCTGTGATGGTTGCCTGGTCAGTGCCGGGAGCCGCGTTGCTACTGACCTCGCTGGGGAACTATTCCTACTCGGATGCCATTGGCGCCTATCTCGTCGCCGGCGTGTTGGCGACCGTGCTAGGCGTTACCGGTCTCTTCGGCCGGCTGTTGTCTGTGGTGCCCGGGCCAATACTCGCCGGCGTGCTGGCGGGTGTGCTGTTGCCGTTCGTCCTCAACGCGGCCGGCGCCGTCGTGTCCTCGCCGCTCGTGGCGGGCGGGCTGGTTCTGGCGTACTTCGCCGGGAAACGGTTTGTTCCCCGCTATGCGGTGATTGTGGCACTGTTCGCCGGGGTGCTGCTGGGGATCTCCGTCGGCGGAATTTCCACCCCGCAGCTCTCCCTCGCGCTGGCCGGACCCTTGTGGACGACACCCACGTTCAGCGTTTCGGCGGTGATGGGGATTGCCGTGCCGCTACTGATCGTCACGACGGCGGGCCAGAACGGGCCGGGGTTGGCGATGATGGCCAGCAGCGGATTTGTGCCCAATGACAGGCTGCTTCTGGGCGGAGCCGGCGTCGCCTCCGTGATCTTTGCCCCGTTCGGGAGCCACGCCATCAACCTTGCCGCCATAACGGCCGGGATCTGTGCGGGGCCGGAAGCACACGAAGACTCCCGTCGGCGGTACATAGCCGGTCTTGCCTGCGGAGTTTTCTATCTGGTCTTCGGGACATTCAGTACGGCCGTTGTGGCCATGTTTGCCGTCGTCCCCGCACCGATGCTGACCGCTCTGGCGGGGGTGGCACTGCTTGGGGCGCTCCAGGGATCCGTGCGGGACGCTGTCCTTGGCGCTGAGGGGCGCCCGGCCGAACAGGAGGCCGCACTGATCACGCTGGCCGTGACGGCGTCGGGCATTGCCCCGTGGGGTGTCGTGTCTCCGTTCTGGGGATGCCTTGCCGGCGTCGGTGTCTATCTGCTGGCGCGGCGCGGGCGCAAGACCTGAACGTCCGGGGCCGGGCGATGACGGTGATTACGGCCATGAGGCAGCTGCCAGCAGCGCGAAGACCGGTTCGAAGTCGTACATGCGGGTGCTGTTGCTCATGACGACGATGCCGAGGCCGCGGTCGGGGTAGAGGCGCATGACGTTCCAGAAGCCCGCGCCGGCGCCGAAATGCTCCACCCACTGCCCCGGGGTTTTGGTCGGCCGGCGGAACCAGCCGGTTCCGTGGTCGAACGGCCTGCCGGCCTGGTCGATGGTGCGCATGCGGCGGGCGGATTGGGGGGAGAGCACGCGGGCTCCGTCGATTTCGCCGTCGCGCAGATGCATCCGCAGGAACCTGCCCGCGTCCAAAACATCGCCCACCAGGCCGCCGTAGGCAGGCCCGTCCACGTAAAAAGGGTTCAGCGACAGGTACGGACCCTGGCGGTCCCCGGCAACCCCGGCGGGCAGCAAGCCGCGCCACAGCGGGTCGATAAGTCGGGGGGCCCTGAGGTATCCGGTCGCCTTGTCCGTGCCTTCCCGGTACCGGAACCCGGTGTGTTCCATGCCCAGGGGTTGCAGGACGGAGTGGTGGACGTAGGCCTCGAACGGCATCCCGGCAGCGGCGGCGATGATCTGTCCGGCGGCCAGGTAGCCGACATTGGAGTATCTGGCGGTCTGCCCCGGCGGATAGCGGTAGGCGCGTCGCCGGCCCGTCAGACGGCGAAGCAGGGCCTCGGGGTCCGGGGGCTCCGCGCCGGCCGGGTGCACCCAGCGGATGGGCAACGGGTTGCCGAAACCGGCGGTGTGGTTGAGTAGTTGGCCCACGCGCGGCGGGGTTCTCCGGGGTACCCGCAGATAATCGACGTACTCGTTGACCGGGGCCTTCAAGTCCAGCAGGCCCTCGTCAGCGAGCCGGACCGCCGCCGTCGCGGTCACGATCTTGGTCATGGAGAACCACAGATACGACGTCGAGGCGGTGGCCGGCGTTTTCGCGGCACGGTCGGCGAAACCATAACCGGCGGCGAGAAGCACCCGCTCGCGGTCCACGACGGCCAGGGAGAGGCCCGGGACGCCTCCCCGGCGCATCATCGTCGTGACGGCCGCCGCCACGCCGTGCGGTGGCCTGCCCGCTGCGATGCTCTCGTCTGGTGCACCCGGGTTGGTGCCGTCAGCCACCATGGTTCATCCCCTTCGCCCTGGGTGCACCAGGCTTTACGCTATCTGACCGGCCGGCGGCCCGACCGGGCCTCCACCGCGTCCTCGATGCCGCCCCCGTCCCGTTCGACGTCCTCCAGGTAGAGTCTGCCGGCGGTTATGAGGCTGTCCTCGATAGTGAGGATCACCACCCCCCGAACGTGGAACGGCTTCCCATCGGTGCGGTTGCCGGTCCAGGACCATTCGCTCCAGGTGGTGTCCCCGCTGTCGACGGAACTAACCGTCTCGGCATGGAAGTCAGGAATCCCGGCGAATATCGCCGCCCAGTTCGCGTGCATTTGCGACCGGCCCGTGAAGGCCCTGGCGGGATGGGCGGGCTGCTCGCTGCGGTACCCCTCATGGAACAGCGCTGCGGCCCCTTCCAGGTCATGCGCGTTCAACGCGCCGATGAGCCGGTCCACCACTTCACTCATCTTTTCCCTCCCTCTTTGGGTGCTTTCGTCCGTCAGATGGCGTAGCGAAGTATTCCGGCGGCCTGCACATTTTCCGGCATATCGGATCCCCTCACCGCGAGTACGCGGGCACCTGCCCCGAGCGCACGCCGGGCAATTTCCTCGATCGCGTCCTGGCCCGTATCCGCATCCAGGCTCAGCAGGCCATCGTCTCCCACGGAACCTCTGACCTCTGCATCCATGTCCACGAGGAGAGTAGCAACCGCACCGAAGGCAGCCGCCCGTGCCAGATCGCTGAGGTCCGTCGAGGCACGCCCGTTGGTGCGGCGCTCTTCAAAGGTCGCTTGCAGCGCCACGAGATCGGCCGCGTAGATCCGGTCGAGCACACCGCGCGCCGCATCGGCCAATTGGGCCGCGCTCAGTTCGTCGGGGTTCCCCTCGATGACCTCTGACGCGAGGTGCGCGTAGCCTGTGAGATTACGGTAGATGCTCCTTAGCGGCTCGGTCGCAGCGATCACCAGCGGCAAGGACTGACCGTTCAAAATGGGACGAAGGGCGTGGTCGACGGACCGGGCGTACTGGGTCAGCCGCACCTTGCGTCCCTCGTCTCCCTGCAGCCGCCCGGAGGGGGCGCGGCCGCCGATGGAGTCGAGCCCAACAGCACTCGCGGCATCACGAGGCATGCCAGGCACCGTGATTTCTTCGGCAGGCTGGTCGGCCGAAACTTCCACGAGGCGGGCCCCGTTCTGTGAGATCGCGAGCACAAGCGCCGCGTTCGGGAAGGTCAAGGCGCGGAGGAGCGGCGTAATGGCGAACCGATCAGCCACGCTGACATGGTCTTCGAGATCGTTGGGCAAACGGAACTCAAGAACTGACGACGGTGTCGCAAAGATGGCCAGGCTGCGCCCCATGTCAAACCAGAATTCCGGGGCTTCCAGCAGCTCGTTGAGAAATGTTTCTACCGCCGCGACCGATTCTTTGTCTTCCCCCTCACGGAGCTGATCAACGGCGGAACCGAACAATGAACGCGCCTTGGTCTGGTTCTTCTCAGAATCGGCCGGGACGCTGCTCGTCGAAAGATAAACTGTGACGCTGTGCGGATCGCGCGCGGCCGCGAGGCGTTCCACGTCATTTCGGGTCGGCATGTCAATGTGCACGGGATGCTCCTTTTCTCTACGGTGGCGGCATAACCCTGTAACTGCTCGATGCTGGCTATCCCGCCGATTGGCAGCATTACCTGATCAGCCCAGCTTTAGACTCCCGGATGCCAGTGTCAACAGACGGCGGAACGCACCTGCCGCCTGGCGGAGGCGGCAGGGTCTTGACGCGGAGATCCCAAGCGGAGGACGCTCGTTTCAGGCCCTCTGGCAGTCCCCGTCCCGGCAGAGGCACGGCGCCGCAGGTCCGCACCCTTGACCACCGACTCAAGGAGGCTCCCCATGAGCTCACAATTCAACGAGCTGCTGACCCGCCAGGTCGGCAATGAATTCGCAGCATCGCAGCAGTACATTGCGATCGCTGCCTGGTTCGACGGGCAGGACCTTCCCCAGCTTGCCAAGCACTTTTACCGGCAATCGCTGGAGGAACGGAACCATGCCATGATGATGGTCCGGTACATCCTGGACCGCGGCATCAAGATCAGCATCCCCGGGATCGGCCCGGTCCGGAACGACTTCAATTCGGCGGAGGAGCCCCTGGTCCTTGCTCTGGCCCAGGAGATTGAAGTCACGGACAGCATCAAGGAATTGTTCGCGGCGGCCCGGGCGGAAAACGACCCGCTGGGTGAACAGTTTATGCTCTGGTTCCTTAAAGAGCAGGTGGAGGAGGTGGCCTCAATGTCCACTCTGCTCAACGTCGCCCGCCGGGCGGACAACCTCTTCGATGTCGAGACTTTCCTGGCCCGGGAACGGGTGGGCGACGCCGGCGGGCACGGGGGAGCGCGTGGCGGGCACCACGGTCACGGAGGCGTCGACGGCGGCCCCTTCGAGGCCCCGGGAACGCCGGAGGTCGCCGGCGGGTCACTTTAGTGAACCTTTCCCCGGGTGTTCAACAGCCATCTTGCGATAATTGAACAATGGCGCCGACCTATGCCTTCACAGCCCGGCTGTGGCTCTATCCGGGAGAAGCCGGGTGGCACTTCCTCACGGTTCCCGAGGAGGTTGCCGCGGAGATCCGGGCGGAGACGGTCACGCTGCGCCGGGGCTTTGGGTCCGTCAGGATCACCGCCCGCATCGCGGGACACAGCTGGTCCACGTCCCTCTTCCCGGACAGCAACAGCGGCTCCTATCTGCTGCCGGTCAAGAAGGCCGTTCGAACCGCGGCAGGTATCGGGACGGGGGACCAGGTCACCGTTCAACTGGAGGTGCCCGGGTCCGGCTGAGCGGCCCCTCGCGCATCCATTCCGGCCTCTGCTCTGGTGCGCCCGGACGAAGGGGGCGAGAATGGGCTCGTGCCAGCCACTCCCAACGGCGGGGACGGCGATGCATTGAACGCCGCCGCCCGAAAGATTCAGCGCATCTATCTCACGTTGACGCTGGGCAATACCCTTGCAGCCTCCTTCATCTGGGGGATCAACACCCTCTTCCTGCTGGATGCCGGGCTCAGTAACCTTGAGGCGTTTGCCGCGAACGCCTTCTTCACAGCCGGGATGGTGCTCTTCGAGGTGCCCACCGGAGTAATCGCCGACGGTTGGGGGCGCCGCGTTTCGTTCCTGCTCGGCACAGCCACACTGGCTATAGCGACCTATCTCTACTACCTGCTGTGGCAGCTCACCGCCCCGTTCTGGATGTGGGCCGTGGTGTCGGTTGTTCTCGGTCTGGGGTTCACCTTCTTTTCCGGCGCGGTTGAGGCATGGCTGGTCGACGCGTTGCGTTTCTCGGGGTACGAAGGCGGGCTCGAGGCGGTGCTCGGGCGGGGGCTGATGGTGTCGGGCGTTGCCATGCTGGTCGGCTCGGTGGCCGGCGGGGTGATCGCACAGGCCACCAACCTTGGTGTGCCGTTCCTGCTGCGTGTGGGTGTCCTGTTGGTGATGTTCGTCGTGGCCCTCTGGCTCATGCGCGATGTCGGTTTCACGCCCGAACGCTCGACCCATCCCCTTGATGCGACCCGCGCCGTACTCTCCGCCTCGATCGAGAACGGACTGAAGAATCCGCCCGTACGTTTCGTCATGCTGGCCGCGCCGTTCAGCGCCGGCGTCGGGATCTATGTGTTCTACGCCCTCCAGCCGTATCTGCTGGAGCTCTTCGGCGACCCGCACGCGTACTCCGTGGCGGGCCTGGCGGCGGCAATTGTGGCGGGGTCGCAGGTACTCGGCGGCTGGATGGCGCCACGCCTCCGGCGCCTGGTTCGCAGACGCACGTCGGTGTTGATTCTCAGCAGCATTGCCGGGGCGCTGATTCTGGTCGTCCTGGGGTTCACCCGCGTGTTCTGGGTGGCACTGCTACTGCTGGCGCTCTGGGCCTTGGTCTCCTCGGCGGGTAACCCGGTGCGGCAGGCCTACCTGAACGACATGATCGCCTCAAAGCAACGGGCAACGGTGCTTAGCTTCGATTCACTGATGGGATCCAGCGGTGGGGTGGTGGTGCAGCCGCTGCTCGGCCGGGCAGCCGATGTGTACGGCTACTCCGCCTCGCTGGCTATCGGCGGGGTCATCGAGTTGATAGCCGTCCCCTTCCTGCTGGCGAGTCGCCGGCAACGCAACCGGGCCGATCAGGCCTACAACCCGGCCAGTACCACCAACCCGGGACCGCAACCGTCCTAGAGGTGGTCGCCGGCGTCCACCCACTTCCCGCGCCGCAGTGCATTCCGCGCTGTATTGACTCTCACGGCCCCGCGCCTACGATAGTGCGCATCAGCACCTTCGAGGAGCGGATGTGGCATGCACGTCGGTGATGCTGAGCTTAATTACATTGTGGATGGCAGCTGGGGTGACTTCCAGGAACCTGATCAACGCTGATCAAGAGGGAGAAACAATCATGCTGAAGGATCTCGAAATCATCGCCGTCCTCCCCGCGAAGGACATCGTCCGGGCGAGCAACTTCTACCGTGACGTGCTGGGTCTGGAGCCGGCGGACGCCATGGACGACGAGAATCTGATGTACCGCTGCGGCAAAGGCACGGCGTTCCTGCTCTACAAGACCGACAATGCCGGAACAGCGAAAAACACCCAGATGGGCTGGGCAACCGACGACATCGAGGCCGAGGTTAAGGATCTGCGCGGCCGCGGCGTTGTGTTCGAGGAGTACGACTTTCCTGGCCTGAAGACCGAGGACGGGATCGCTTCGACTCCGGTCGGCAAGGCCGCGTGGTTCCTGGACAGCGAGGGCAACATCCTCAATCTCTTCCAGGGCCAGTAGCGCTGGCGCACGAAGGCGCCGCCCCTGCATCATTGGGGGACTCTGCAGAGGCGACGCACTCTCCACGCTACCGTGGGCGGGCGACGCGGTAGCCGGTCTGGGAGAAGTCTTAACGTTTCCCTAGCGCCTGTTCCGCCAACTGAAAGCTCCGGCCCTGGACGGTGTGCCTGCTCCTGCCAATGCCGCATGCCATTCCGGGCCGGAGTCTTACGCGCAGGGGTCCTTCAGGCCTACAGTTGGGCTTCTAGAACCGTCGACAGGAGTGCCCCATGATTACCCTGCAGATCGAACACCAAGTCCGGGACTTCGGCATGTGGAGGAGGGCTTTCGACAGCGACCCCCTGGACCGCGCGGCGTCGGGGGTGCGCTCCTACCGGATCTCGCGTCCGCTCGACCAGGAGGACTACGTGATGCTGGAGATGGATTTCGATACGCAGGAGGCAGCCGTGGACTTTTTGGGGCGGCTGCAGAACGATACGTGGAAAACCGGTGTGACGGCGCCGGCGCTGGTCGGGGAGCCATCGACCAGGATCATCGAGACGGTCTCCATCGAAATGGTCGACGCCGTCTAAATCCCCAGTTGAACCGGCCGCCACGGCAGCCGCCGGTCATTGCGGCTGGCCCAACGACGTCGACGTCGACGCCGGGCGGAGCCGCGTTCGGACGGCCAGGCCGGCGCAGAGAATAACGGCCAGGCCGCCGATGATGGTGGTCCAGGCCAGCTGCTCGCCCAGCAGCAGCCCGGCCCAGCAAATGCTGAGGACAGGCTGGATGAGTTGGACCTGGCCGACCTGGGCCATTGGGCCGATAGCAAGCCCGTGGTACCAGGCGAAGAACCCGAGGAACATGCTCACGACGCCGAGGTAGGCAAAGGCGGCCCATTGCTGGGCTGTGCCCGAGGGCGGCTGGTGGGACATCGAGAGGGCCATCAGGAACACCATCAGGGGAGAGGCAAGAACGAGCGCCCAGGAGACGGTCTGCCAGGCGCCGAGTTCGCGCGCGAGCAGCCCGCCCTCGGCGTATCCAATGGCTGCGGCCACCACAGCACCGAAGAGGAGAAGGTCCGTCCAGTGCAGGTGGCCGAATCCGCCGGACTGTGCGGAGGCGAAGGCGATCGCTGCCACTGCGCCGACGCCGGTGACGAGCCAGAAGGTCAACGGGGGGCGTTCCCGGCCGCGGAGCACTGCCATGGTTGCGGTCGCTGCCGGCAGCAGGGCAATAACGACCGCACCGTGGCTGGCGGGGACGGCGGTGAGCGCGAACGAGGTCAGCAGCGGGAAGCCGACGACGATCCCGCCGGCAACAATGGCCAGCCGCGCCCACTGGACTCCCTGCGGCAGGCGCTGCCGGGTCAGGGCCAGGGCACATGCGGCGAGCACCGCGGCTACGACCGCCCGGCCGGACCCGATGAACAGCGGCTGCAGTCCGCCGACCGCCAGCCGCGTGAACGGAACGGTAAAGGAAAAGGCCGCCACGCCCAGCAGACCCCACCACAGGCCGGTGGCCCGCCGGGAGGATATCGGTGGCCGCACAATGACGATAGCGCTACTATGGTCTCTCATGTCCTACGATAGCAGTTCGCTCATTGCGGAACGACTCCGGCAATGGATCGCGGCAGCCCCGCCCGGGTCCAGGCTTCCCTCCACGCGCTCGCTGGTCGCCGAATACCAGGCGAGTCCGGTGACGGTGCAAAAGGCACTCCGCACGCTCGCAGGCCTGGGGCTGATCGAGAGCCGGCCCGGCATCGGAACCTTTGCGCGGGAGGTCCGCACCGCGCGGCCGGCAGACTACGGCTGGCAGACGGCGGCCCTGCGCGCACCCCACGCGCCGCTTCGGCCGGTCTCCAGCGCGATGCGCACCGCATCGAACGACGTCATCGCATTCCACTCGGGCTATCCGGACCGGGAACTCCTGCCTGAGCGCCTGGTGCGTGCGGCCCTGACACGGGCAGCCCGCGGGGACGCGGCCTTGTCGCGCCCGCCGGCGGCGGGACTGCCCGGGCTGCAGTCCTGGTTCGCCCAGGAACTCCGGTCCGCCACGGCCGCGGGGGTCACCCCGCCGGCACCGAGCGATGTCATCGTGTTGCCCGGCAGCCAGAGCGGGCTCAGCTCCGTGTTCCGGGCCCTGGCCGGCAGCGGGCAGCCGGTGCTGATGGAATCCCCGACCTACTGGGGGGCCATCCTCGCTGCGGCGCAGTCCGGTGTTCAGGTCGTCCCCGTGCCCAGCGGGCCCGGCGGCCCCGATACGGATGAGCTGGACAGGGCCTTCGAGGAAACCGGCGCGCGCCTGTTTTACGCGCAGCCGAACTACGCCAATCCCTCCGGCGCGCAATGGGCGGCAGGGACCGGGGAGAGGGTGCTGGACGTTGTCCGAACCCATGGCGCCTTCCTCGTTGAGGACGACTGGGCCCACGATTTCGGCATCACCACTACCGCGATGCCGGTGGCGGCGCGCGACGATTCCGGACACGTGGTCTACCTGCGCTCGCTGACCAAAAGCGTGTCCCCGGGCATACGTGTAGCCGCGGTGATCGCCCGGGGCCCGGCGCGTGACCGCATTTTGGCCGACCGGGGGGCCGAATCGATGTACGTCAGCGGCGTGCTGCAGGCGGCGGCTCTCGACGTCGTGACGCAGCCTGCCTGGCAGACGCACCTTCGCGGCCTCCGCCACCAACTCCAGGCCCGCCGGGACCTGCTGGTCGGCAGCCTGCGTGAGCACGTCCCGCAGGCCCATATCGAACTCGTGCCGAGCGGGGGACTGAACCTTTGGGCACGCCTCCCCGACGGGACCGACCTCGAACGGCTCACCCATGACTGCGAGGCCGCCGGCGTCATCATCGCCCCCGGCACCGAGTGGTTCCCGGCCGAACCCACGGGACCGTTCATCCGGCTCAACTACGCGGGCCCCAACCCCGGAGACTTTCCAGAGGGCGCGCGCATCCTGGGCCGGGCGCTGGAGGGCAACAGCCGCTAGAACCCGGCCCTGACACCGCAGGATATTCTGGACGTATGACTGCCGCAGCCCCATCCACCGTCACCTTTGATGGCCGCTTCGACGGGCGCTTTGCCCGGGAGCTGGGGGAGATGGCCATTCCGTGGCAGGCGGAGCGGGCCCCCGAACCGCGGCTTCTCGTGCTCAACGAGCCCCTCGCCGCCGAACTGGGCCTCGACCCCGACTGCCTGCGGGGTCCTGACGGATTGCTGCTGCTCACCGGAAATCTGGTCCCCGGTGGCGCCACTCCGGTGGCGCAGGCCTATACCGGCCACCAGTTCGGCTGGTTGGCCCCCCGCCTCGGCGACGGGCGCGCGCTCCTGCTCGGTGAGGTCACTGACGTGGGCGGCCATCTTCGCGATGTCCACCTCAAGGGCTCCGGCCGCACACCGTTCGCCCGCGGTGGTGACGGCCTGGCGGTGGTCGGGCCCATGCTGCGGGAGTACATCGTGAGTGAAGCGATGCACGCCATGGGCATCCCCACCACGCGGTCCCTCGCCGTGGTGGCGACGGGCCGCCCGGTGCTCCGCGACACCCTGCTGCCCGGCGCCGTGCTCGCGCGGGTTGCTAGCAGCCATCTGCGCGTGGGCAGCTTCCAGTACGCCCGGGCCACGGGCGACGTCCACCTCCTCCGCCGCCTCGCCGATCACGCGATCAGCCGTCACTATCCCGGCGCTGCGGAGGCCAAGAACCCGTATCTCGGGCTGCTCCAGGCGGTAATAGCCGCACAGGCCTCGCTGCTGGCGCAGTGGATGCTCGTGGGATTCGTTCACGGGGTCATGAACACCGACAACATGACAATCTCCGGGGAGACCATCGACTACGGACCCTGCGCCTTCCTGGACGCATTCGACCCGGCCACGGTCTACAGCTCGATCGACGAGACCGGACGCTACGCCTACGGCAAGCAGCCGGTCATGGCGGAGTGGAATCTTACGAGGCTCGCGGAGTCTCTCTTGCCGCTCTTCCACGACGAGCAGGAGCAGGCGGTCGCGCTCGCGCAGGAGTCCCTCGCCGGATTCCGCCGGCAGTACAGTGCAGCCTGGTCAGCCGGCATGGGGGCCAAACTGGGTCTGCGCCAGAACCTCGACGACGGCGTGACCTCGCCTCTGGTCGACGAACTGATCGGCCTGCTTCAGGCAGGCCATGCTGACCACACCTCGTTCTTCCGGGCCCTCGGCGCGGCCGCCCGCGGCAACCCGGAACCCGCCCGGTGCCTGCTCCCGGATCCGGCAGCCTTTGAGGCGTGGGCCGCGCGATGGCTCGCGCTGGGCCCCGACGCCGACGCCATGGACCGGGTCAATCCCGTGTACATCCCCCGCAACCACCTGGTCGAGGAGGCCCTGGCCGCGGCAACGGGCGGCGATCTGCAACCGCTCCAAGACCTCCTGACCGCGGTCACCAGGCCTTACGAGGAGCGCGCGGGCCTGGAGCGGTACGCTGCCGCCGCGCCGGAAGACTTCGGCGCCTACCGGACGTTCTGCGGAACCTGAATTCCGGCGGGCAGACCGAGGCGCCGCATCATCAGCGCCTCCCGGCGCCAGGTTCCGTTCCGGCCCCGACGCTCTCAGGCGGGGCACGGTTTTTCCACGTCCCCGCCCCGACCTGAGCGCCCGGCGGGGATTCCTGTGAACGTCGGAACGATCGACCGCGCCCGTGTTGCAAGATACCCCTGGGGGTATTATTGTTGGTGGTAGTCGACGGGGTTATCCCCACCTCTTTATGAAGGAGAGCACATGCTTCTGGAACGTATTTACGATGAGGATCTCGCCCAGGCCAGTTACCTGATCGGCTGCCAGGCCAAGGGTGAGGCGGTGGTGGTCGATGGCCGCCGTGACATTGCGGAGTACCAGGCGCTGGCGGCGAAGAACGGCATGAGGATCGTGGCGGTCACCGAGACCCACATCCACGCCGATTATCTGTCCGGGACCCGTGAGCTGGCGGCCGCGACGGGGGCGAAGATCTATGTCTCGGGCGAGGGCGGGCCGGACTGGCAGTACGGGTTCGAGGCTGAGCGGTTGTTCGACGGGGACACGATCGCGTTGGGCAACATCAGCATCAAGGCCCTGCACACCCCGGGGCACACTCCGGAGCACCTGTCGTTCCTGGTGACGGACGGGGCGTTCAGTGAGCACCCCGGCTACCTGCTGTCCGGTGACTTTGTGTTCTCCGGGGACCTGGGCCGCCCGGACCTGCTCGATGAGGCCGCCGGCGGGGTCGATACCCGTTTCGGCGGTGCCCGGGACCTGTTCGCGAGCCTGCGGGATAAGTTCCTGGCCCTGCCGGACTACGTCCAGGTCCACCCGGCCCACGGCGCGGGCAGTGCCTGCGGCAAGGCCCTGGGCTCGATCCCGTCCTCCACGGTCGGCTACGAGCGGCTTTACGCCTGGTGGGCCCCGTACCTGGCGGCGAACGATGAGCAGGGCTTCGTCGATGAACTCCTCGACGGCCAGCCCGACGCCCATGCCTACTTCGGCCGGATGAAGCGGGAAAACCGGCAGGGCCCGGCCGTGCTGGGTCAGCGCGTCCCGCTGGCGGAACTGGACCCCGCCGCCGTCGCGGCGGAGATCGCCGCGGACACGGTGACGTTCATCGACACCCGCCCCCACGAGGAGGTCCACCAGGGCACCGTGACCGGTTCGCTGAACGTTCCGGCCGGCAAGTCCGTGGCCAGCTACGGCGCCTGGGTCGTGAACCCGGAAACGGACACGAACCCGCTGGTGCTGCTGGCACCGGACCAAGACTCCGCGCACCAGATGTGGGACCACCTGGTCCGCGTCGGCATCGACAACGTCGCCGGCTACCTCACCGGCCTGCAGGGCCTGCCCGTCAGCACCCCGAAAGTCCTCGCCCCCGAGGGCCTCGAAGGCTTCGACGCGGCCCTGGTCCTGGACGTGCGGAACCGCACCGAGCACACCGCCGGGCACATCCCGGGCTCCCACCAGCTCAGCGGCGGGCGCGTGATGTGGAACCTGGACGAGCTCCCCACCGAAGGCACCATCGTCAGCTACTGCCAGAGCGGTGTGCGGAACTCCGTCGCGGCCAGCGCCCTGCGCCGGGCCGGCTACGACGTCGTCGAACTCGACGGCAGCTACGCCGCCTGGACCGCGCACCAGCAGGCACGCGAAACCGCCCCCGCCAGCTAAACGCACCAACAACAACCCACTGACACCGCCGGCGGCGGCCCCGGAAACAGGGCCGCCGCCAACGCACTCTCCCACCCCCTGGAGCAACACATGACGTCCCGCAGCACCAGTTCAACGCAGGAACGCCGCCGTGCCGGCATCACCCTGGGCCTGCGGCAGAACCTGGCCCAGTTCATGCTCCTGGTCGCCGTCAACGCCCTCGTCGGCGGCACCCTGGGCCAGGAACGCACGGTGCTCCCGCTGCTGGCCGGGCAGGTCTTCCATCTCGACCTCTACACGAGTGCGCTGACCTACATCCTGGCCTTCGGTCTCGCCAAGGCCGCCACCAATTACTTCGCAGGCACCCTCTCGGACCGCTACGGCCGCAAACCCGTCCTGATCGCCGGCTGGGTCATCGCCCTGCCCGTCCCGCTGATGCTCATCTTCGGACCGAGCTGGGGCTGGATCGTCGCCGCCAACGTGATCCTGGGCATCAGCCAGGGCCTTACCTGGTCCACCACCGTCATGATGAAAATGGACCTCGTCGGCCCGGAGCGCCGCGGCTTCGCCATGGGCCTGAACGAGGCGGCCGGCTACCTCGGCGTCGCCGGCACCGCCCTCGCCACCGGGTATATCGCCGCCAACTACGGGCTGCGGCCGGGGCCGTTCCTGCTCGGCGCCGCGTACATTGCCCTGGGCCTCGGGCTCTCGGTCTTCGCTGTTAAGGAAACCCGTGACCACGCCAGGGTTGAAGCCGCCAAGCACGTCTCCGCCCACGCCGGCGCCCACGGGCAACTGGGCAACCGGGAAATCTTCACCCTCACCAGCTTCCGGGACAAATCACTCTCGTCGGTCAGCCAGGCCGGCATGGTCAACAACCTCAACGACGGCCTCGCGTGGGGACTGTTTCCCGTCCTGTTTGCGGCCGCCGGACTGACGATCGAAAAGATCGGCATCCTCGCCGCCGTCTACCCCGCCGTCTGGGGCGCCGCGCAGCTCGTCACCGGGGCACTGTCGGATAAATACGGCCGGAAGTGGCTGATCGTCGGCGGCATGCTGGTCCAGGCCGCCGCCCTGGCGATGATCGCCGTCGGCCAGGACTTCGGAATCTGGCTGACCGCCGCCATTTTCCTGGGCCTCGGAACAGCCATGGTGTACCCCACCCTCCTCGCGGCCATCGGCGACGTCGCGCACCCCGAGTGGCGGGCCCGCTCGGTGGGCATTTACCGGCTGTGGCGCGACGGCGGCTTCGCTGTCGGCGCCCTGCTTTCCGGGATCATCGCCGACGCGTACGGTATTCCGGCCGCCGTCGGCGTCGTCGCCGGACTGACTGCGCTGTCGGGCCTGCTCGTGGCCGTCCGGATGCGCGGCACCGACCACCACAGCCGCCGCCTCGGCTAGCAAAGAGCGCCCCGGCAGTACGGGCGCCCTGCCATTGCAATCTGCGGCCGCAAGGTCCAATATCGAGTTCAGCCCTGCGCCGTCCCTCTGAGGCAGGAGGTCATCGTGGCGGATTTTGCCGGGGGCGCGATGAGCGACGGCACCAAGGACTCGGCCGGACTCGTTCCCGCCGCCGTGAACCTCGACGGTCTGACGGAGATACGGGTGCACGGCGTGGGCGGCACACCGCCGGAGAATCTACTCGGCGATCTGCGGCCGACGAGGGTCGCGGGGGATCGCATCGCCGGTTTCTACCGGACAAGCGATGCCCGCGGCCGTCATCGTGAGGCGTATTCATGGGGCGGCCTGACCTCGCACTCTCCGCTCCGGGTGCTGTGGACTCCGCTGCTTCCGTCGATGCTTGCCAACATGGCCGGGTGGATGGCCCGGCGCCGGGTGATGTCCGGCGATGAGGAAGCGACCGCCGAGCCGATGACGAGGACGTTCCGGTGGTTTGCCCGTCTTGCCGCCCTCACGCTGACCTTGAGCACCGCGATCATGGTGACCATGCCCAGCCTGGATACCTTCGCCTACCAGTGTCTGGGGCAGCAGCAGTGCCGCTCCCGGCTGTGGGGTACCCCGCTCCTGGACCTCATCGCGCCCTACGAGCGCCCCGGCGTCCGGCTGGCCGCGGGCATCATCGCGCCGGTAACCGTCGCGGTGCTTTTCTACATCCTGGCTTCCCGTTCGCGGACCAGCTACGAAGGCGTTGAGCCGCCCGCTCCGGGAGCGGCCAGGCCCGTGCCGTACGGCCGCTGTGCTGCAGCGCAGCCGGGCGGGTTGCGCAGTGCTGACTTCTGGTCGGGGCGCCGGTGGCACCAGCACCTCTCGGAGCTGCATCTGGCGGCCGGCATTGCGGTGGCGGCGGGCACGCTGGGCTGGTGCGTGTCAGAACTTGGCGGACGCGCGGACGTGACGGACGCAGGCGCCCTCGTGGCTGCCAGGGCAGCCAGTGCCGCTTCCGCCGTCGTAGTGGTTGCTGTCCTCGTGATGCTCGGATCGGACGAGGCGCGCGAGCAGCTTGCCCGCGGAACGCTCTATGCCTCGATCGGCGCCCTGTTTGCCGCGGTCGCCGGCGCCCTGACGCTGCCTCTGGAACTCACCGGTGCCGGCGGCGCGGAGACCGTCACCCAACCGGCCGGCGTCCTGCCGGGCATCGTTTCGTCCGTCGCTGCGGGCTGGACGCTGACTCTCGTGCTGCTGGTGCCGTTGATGATCCAGCTGGTGGGGGCGTGGATCATCAGGTGGCGGAACGCCCTGGCAGTCGGGGAGCGCGGGCCCGGGCAGATTAAGCGCTTGACGGCGATGGCGCGCGGGTCCGTCAGTGTGTTCCCGTGGGCGGCGCCCGTGGTCCTGAACGTCGTTGCGCTCATCCTGGCCAATGCGGTGCTGTTGTCCTTGATGATGCTCGGTGCCCACGGGCTCGGAACGGTGGAGTACGGGCTCGGGCCCGAAGAAGTCAGCGGGGTGCGGCCAGCTGCGGGCGGCTACGCGGGCCCGGTGCTGTGGGTGCCGAAGGCGGTCGCGTCGATCGCTTCCATTCTGGCCCTGGGCCTCGTCGGTGTGCTGGTACTGTTCGCGGCGGCCGCAGGCGTATGGCTGTCCGTCAAATCCAGGCAACGGGCGGTGAGCCTCGCGGTTGAACTCCGGCGCGACTACGACGCAGCGGAGGCGGTGCAGGCCGGCCCGCGCGTGGACGCTCCCGCACCGGCAAGCGGGACGAGGCGGAAACGCGGGGACGTCTGGACAGTGTCGGCGTTTGATCCCGCGCCGTTCAGCCGGGGCCGGGCCGGCACCACAAGGACCGGCGGCGGAACGCGCCCCAGCCCCTGGGTCCGCAAGGTGGCGAGGATGCGCCTGATCGGCGAGTACGCCCCCACCATGGCGGCCTACCTGATGATTGCCGTCGCCGGGTCGGCCCTGTTGGGGGCGGTGCTCTTCGCCGCCCAGGTCTTTGTGTTCGATCAGGATCCGCCATTCCTGAACATCGGAGTGGCCACGTGGATCAGTGCAACGTTGCCCGTGACATACGGGGTGGTCCTCCGGCTCGCGTTCCGGCAGGAGAGGTGGCGGAAGGTCCTGATGTCGCCGTTCGACGTCGGCACGTTCTTTCCGCGGTCGTTCCACCCGTTCGCCCCGCCGTCGTACACCGAGCGGGCGGTGCCCGAGCTGACACGCCGGATCTGGCGGCTGCATGACAACCAGGGCCGGGTGGTGCTCACCGCGCACTCGCAGGGCAGCGTGGTCGCCGCCGCCGTGCTGGCGCGCCAGTCCGCCCGCCGCGAGGAGAAGACCGTCGGCCTGGTGACCCTCGGCTCCCCGCTGGCAAAGCTGTACCGCTGGGCGTTTCCCGCGCTGGTCAGCGACGGACTCCTGCAGAATTTCGCCGGGGGCCACGGAGGCATCGGCGCGGTCCGCTGGCGCAACGTCTACTACGAGACCGATTACATCGGCGGACCGGTCGCCACGGCTGGCTGGCCCGCGTCCAGCGCGACGGACGTGCGCCTTGTCGACCCGCCGACGGACAAATTCGTCTTCGCCCAGCCGTTGCCGCAGGTCCTGAGCCATACCGGCTACTGGGTTGACGCGCGATTCTGGCACGAGGTCGACGGCGTCTGCGATGCCATCGCAGCGGACACCGCGACGTTCCCCGCACCGGCCAGCCCTGGCACGGACGGAACCCAACCGCCTCGCGACCTTCCCCTGGAAACGCCGGCCGCCGTCGGGACGGCACCCCGCAGCGCCGCCGGCGACGGCCGGAAGGATTCGGCGGAGACTATCCCGCCTGACCCCGCAGCGCCGCTCCAGTACCGGTAGACAGGCTCCGGTCCGCGAGCCCCAGGCAGGCGTCGGGCGGTTCACCCGGCGCAGGCTTCGGGCAGGCCACCCGGCGCCGTCAGACCAGCGTGGACTCCCGGACCACCAGTTCAGGGGGGAAAACGACCTGGCGGGGCACAAACCCGGAATCCGGGGTGGCCTCGCGGAGCAACAGCTCGAGTGCGGTTGAGCCAATCAGGGCGCTGGGCTGCCGGATGGACGACAGCGGGACCACGGCGGCCGCGGCGAATTCGATGTCGTCGTAGCCGATCAGCGCTATCTCCCGGGGCACCTGCACGCCGCCCATCAGCATCAGGCCCTGCAGGACGCCCACGGCGAGCAGATCGTTGGCTGCGAAGATCGCATCGGGCCGTTCCGCCGCGGGCCGGAGCCGGATGGCTTCGCCGGCCGCCCGGCCCGACAGGACGGTCAGGGACTCGGTCCCGATGACTTCCAGGCTGGCGCCGGGCGCCGACTCCATGGCCTTGCGTGCCCCGGCAAGCCGGTCTGCGACCTGGCGGATGCTTTCCGGTCCACCGACGAAAGCGATCCGCCGCCGGCCGACGGACAGCAGGTGCGCCACGGCCATCTCGCCGCCGGCGAGGTCGTCCACGGCGACCGAGGAGAAACTCAAATTGTCCGTCTGCCGGTCCACGAGGACGGTGGGGATGCCCCTGCGGCGCAGCTGTTCCAGCCGGGGGATCACATTGCCCACGGGGGAGATCAGCACCCCGCGGACGCGCTGCTGTTCGAAGAGATCCAGGTAGGCCGCCTCCCGTCCGGCGTCCTCGTTGCTGTTGCCGACCAGCACGGTGAAGTGTTCGGCCGCGGCGCGGTCCTCCGCTCCCCGGGCCAGCTCGGTGAAGAAGGGGTTCGCTGCGTCCAGGACCACCAAACCAACACTGTGGCTGAGGCCGGCGCGGAGCTGCCGGGCGGCGTCGTTGCGGACGAACCCCAGCTTGTCGATCGCTGCCTGCACCCGGCCCGTGACCTCCGCGGACACCTTTTCCGGACGGTTGAGCACATTGGAGACTGTCCCGACGGAGACGCCGGCGAGGGCCGCAACGTCTTTGACGCTGGCTGAAACCATTCCTGAGCTCCTGAATGCGGGCGCCGCCGCGGGAGGGGCGACCACGACGAACAAAGTCTGTGCCCTCAGGATACCCGCCCGGCGCGCGGTTTGAACCCTTTCATTGAAACGAATCAAAGAATGCGCCCGGTCGATTGCTCCGCCCCTTGACGACGAGGCCGGGCGGCTCCTATGATTCAAATCACAGCAGCTCTGAAACGATTCATTATGATGTTCCCCCAGCCCCAAAGGTGCGGTTATTTCCATGCAGCAGACAGACAGCCCCCGGTCAGGCCCCCCGGCCGACGGACCAGGGCCGGTACTTTCCCTTTCCCATGCGGCCAAGACCTTTGGCCCGGTGGTCGCACTGGCCGACGGCACCATCGAAATCCGCGCCGGCGAAATCCACGCCCTGGTCGGTGAAAACGGCGCCGGCAAATCCACCCTGGTCAAAATCCTCGCAGGCCTGCACCACCCCGATTCGGGCGACTTCAGGGTCAGCGGCGAAAGCGTCCAGTTCCGCAACGTCGGCGACAGCAAGACCGCCGGAATCTCCGTCATCTACCAGGAACCGACGCTCTTTCCGGACCTCAGCGTTGCGGAGAACATCTTCGTCGGACGCCAGCCCAAGGGCCGGTTCGGTCTGATCAGCAAGGCAGCCATGGTCCGGGAAGCGTCCCGGCTCTTCGAACGCCTCGGCGTCCCCGTCGATCCCACCCGCATTGCCGAGGGCCTGTCCATTGCGGACCAGCAGATCATCGAGATCGCCAAAGCCATTTCGCTCGACGCCAAAGTACTCGTGATGGACGAGCCGACGGCCGCACTGAGCGGCGTGGAAGTGGAGCGCCTGTTCGCCGTTGCCCGCAGTCTCCGGGACAAGGGAACCGGCATCCTCTTCATCTCCCACCGCTTCGACGAGGTCTTCGACCTGTGCGACCGGATCACTGTCATGCGGGACGGCCGGTACATCGCCACGCACCGGACCGCCGATGTCACCGTCCCCGAGATCGTCCGCGAGATGGTCGGGCGCGACATCGAGGCCCTGTTCCCCAAAACGGCCGCGGAGATCGGAGACACCGTCCTGAAAGTCGACGGGCTCAGCCGCGCCGGGGTTTTCCGCGACATCAGCTTCGAAGTCCGCGCCGGCGAGATCGTGGCGCTGGCGGGCCTGGTGGGCGCCGGCCGTACGGAGGTCGCCCGCGCCGTCTTCGGCATCGATCCCTATGACTCCGGCGAAATCACGTTCGAGGGAAGCAAGCTCAAACCACGCGATCCGCAGGCGGCCATCACCGCGGGCATGGGCTTTGTCCCGGAAGACCGACGCAAGCAGGGGCTGGTCATGGACCTCTCCGTGGCCCGCAACGTCACCCTCACCCTGCGCAACAAGCTGGCGACGGCGGGGCTGATTAACGGGGCCGCCGAGCGCCGTGCAGCGCAGGACTGGAGCAAGCGGCTCCAGGTCAAAGCCGGATCGCAGGAACATGCGGTCTCCACCCTCTCCGGCGGAAACCAGCAGAAGGTGGTCCTCGCCAAGTGGCTGGCCACCGAGCCGAGGCTCCTGATCATCGACGAACCCACCCGGGGGATCGACGTCGGGACCAAGAGCGAGGTCCACCGGCTCATTTCCGACCTCGCGGGGCGGGGGATCGCCATCCTGATGATCTCCTCCGAACTGCCCGAAGTCCTCGGCATGGCCGACCGGGTCCTTGTTATGCGCGAAGGCCGGATTACCGCCGAACTGGACCGTGCCGGAGCGAACCCCGAATCCGTCATGCACGCCGCAACGTCTTCCGCAGGAGGAACCCAGTGAGCTCAACCCTGGACCACAAAAAGCCACCGACGACGGCCGCCGCCGGCACCGGCCGGGGTGTCGTAGCCTCAGTGCTTCGGCTGCGGGAACTGCCCGTGATCATCGCGCTGGTCCTGCTGGTGCTCGTCACCTACCTGATCAACCCGCTGTTCCTCACGCCGCAGGGCATCAAGGACCTCCTGCTGAACGCCACTATCGTGATGATCCTGGCCGTGGGGCAGACCCTGCTGATCATCACCCGGAACATCGATCTGTCCGTGGGCTCCATGCTGGGCCTCGTTGCCTTCGGCACCGGCTCCATCTTCGCCGCAATGCCCGACCTGCCGATTGCCGCGGTGTTCGTGATCGGCATGGCCTTCGGCGCGCTGCTCGGGGCAATCAACGGCCTGCTCGTGACCGCGGCCAAGGTGCCCGCCCTCGTCATCACGCTGGGCACCCTGTACGTGTTCCGCGGCCTGAACAACGCCTGGGCCGGCGGGAAGCAGTACTTCGCCGGTGACCGGCCGGACGCCTTCGGGGCCCTCTCGGTGAACACCGTCCTGGGGTTCCCCATCATCACCTTGCTGGCCATCCTGGTTGTCATCGCGGTGGCCGTCTACATGGCCGGCACCCGTCCGGGACGGGACCTGTACGCCATCGGCTCCGACCCGGACGCAGCCACCGCCTTCGGCATCAAGGTGTCCAAGCGTGTGCTCCTCGCCTTTCTGGCCAACGGCGCCCTGGCAGGGCTGGCCGGCGTGCTCTACGCCAGCCGCTTCAACTCCGTCGGCGCCACCACAGGCACCGGCCTGGAACTGGCCGTCGTGGCCGCCGCCGTCGTCGGGGGAGTTGCCATCTTCGGCGGCAGCGGATCGGTGACCGGGGCGGCCCTCGGCGCGCTGCTGCTGACCACCATCACCAGCTCACTGACCGCCCTGCGGGTGGACAAATTCTGGCAGCAGGCAATCGTCGGCGTCCTGATCCTCACAGCCATCATCATCGACCGCGTGGCCAGCCTGCGCACAGCCAGGAAACTGCGGATAAGCGAGGCACGCAATGTCTGAAAGCACATCGACAACCGGCACGGCCCCGGCCCCGGTAACTGACAACACCAAGCCGCTGCCCTCCGAGCCCAAGGGAAAGACCGGAGCCGCACGGATCCTGGCCGGCCGGGATGCCATCACCATCTATGCCCTGATCGCCTTCCTGATCTACGCCGCCATCGCCATCCCGCGTTTCGCCTCACCGGTCACCACCGGATTCCTGCTCCTGGACGTCATTCCGGTCCTGCTGATCGCCATGCCGATGACCCTGATCATCATCACCGGCGAAATCGACCTGTCGGTCGCCAGCATCGCGGGACTGACCAGCGCCCTGATGGGCGTGCTCTGGGCCGGCGGCATGGACATCTGGCTGGTCCTGGCGATCAGCCTGCTGGCCGGTGTCGCGGCCGGCGTGTTCAACGGCTTCCTGATCGCAGTCCTCGGCCTCCCCTCCCTGGCAGTCACCATCGGCACCCTGGCCCTGTTCCGCGGACTGGCCCTCGTCATCATCGGTGACAACGCCGTGGCCAACTTCCCGAAACCGCTGACTGCCTTCTTCACCTCCAAGCTTGGCGGCACGGGCATCCCCACCGTCATGGTCGGCGTCGTGCTCGTCATCGTCTTCTTCGGGGTCCTGCTGCACTTCACGCCATTCGGGCGCGGGCTGTTCGCCATCGGCTACAGCAAGGAAGCCGCCAGCTTCGTCGGCATCAAAGTCGCCCGCAGCAAGTTCCTGCTCTACGTCGCCTCCGGCGTCGTCTCGGCCCTGGCCGGGATCTACTGGACCCTGCGCTACACCAGCGCCCGCAGCGACAACGCGTCAGGGCTGGAACTGGCAGTCATCGCCGCCGTCCTGCTCGGCGGCGTCTCGATCTTCGGCGGCAAGGGATCCATCCCCGGTGTCATCGCCGGCGTCCTGCTGATCGGAACCCTCAACTACGCCCTCCGGCTGGCCCGCGTATCCGACGTCGTCCTCATCACCGTGACCGGCCTGCTGCTGATCGTGTCCGTCGTGGCTCCGAGCATCGGCTCCGCGATCAGACAATGGCGCCACACCAGGCGGGTCCGTCAAAGCTTCACCGGACGCGCCAGCTGAAAATTTTGCCAACCGCATTACCGCAACCGCATCCAGACCGGACCGGCTGCACCGACCGCACAAGGAAAAAAGGAAGAACAATGACGTTGAACCGCAAGAACACAGGCCAGACCGGCCGTTTGGCGGCAATGGTTGCCGTCGCTGCCGCCGCCGCGCTAGCCCTGACCGCCTGCAACGGCGGCTCGACATCCTCGGGCAGCAGCAGCAGCGCTGCTGCAGGGGGAGGGGATCAGAAGATCACCTTCATCCCCAAGCAGCTGAACAACCCGTACACCGACGTTGTCCTGGGCGGCGGTAAAAAGGGCGCCACCGAAGCAGGATTCGCGTCCTCCCAGGTGGTCGGACCCCTTGAGGCCTCCGCCTCCAGCCAGGTGTCTTTCATCAATGCCGAGACACAGGCCGGAACGAACGTCATTGCGATCGCCGCAAACGACCCCGACGCCGTCTGCACGGCGCTCGGCGAAGCCCGGACCGCGGGTGCCAAGATCGTCGCGTTCGACTCCGACACCAACCCAGACTGCCGCGACGTCTTCATCAGCCAGGTCGTGGCCAAGGATGTGGCCCTGATCCAGACCAAGCTGATCTCCGAGCAGATCGGCGGCAGCGGCGAAATCGCCATCCTGTCGGCCACCGCCAACGCCACGAACCAGAACGAGTGGATCAAGTTCATGGAGGAGGAGCTGGCCTCCAACCCCGCCTACAAGGACATCAAGCTCGTTGCCAAGGTCTACGGGGACGACAACGACACCAAGTCCTTCCAGGAAGCCCAGGGCCTCATGCAGGCCCACCCTAACCTCAAGGGGATTATCTCACCGACCACGGTCGGCATCGCGGCGACCGCCCGGTACCTCTCTACCTCCGAATACAAGGGAAAAGTCGCCCTCACCGGACTGGGCCTGCCCAATGAAATGCGTCCCTTCGTCAAGGACGGGACCGTGAAGGAATTCGCCCTCTGGGATCCGGCGCAGCTGGGCTACGTCGCCGCCTTCGCCGGCAAGGCACTCGCGGACGGCAAGATGACCGGCGCCGAAGGGGACACCTTCACCGCCGGCGAGCTGGGCGAACGCAAGGTCGAAAAGGGCGGCCTCGTAATCGTCGGACCGCCCACGGTCTTCAACGCAGCCAACATCGACAAGTACAACTTCTGAGCCGCCGCTGCTGAACCCCCGTACCGGGCCGCCGGGCAGGCTGGTGACAGCCTGCCCGGCACCACCCTCCCGCACCGCCCCCGTCGCACGCCCTTGCTGCACTGCCCCGCCGCACCGTCCCTGGCGGGAGTGGCCGCAACGGGCCCCATGAGTTCCTTTTCCATGCCGGAAGGCCCCCTCACATGAACCAGAAACAACCGGCTGCCAGGCTGCTGCAACCGCACCGGCGCCGGCCCACCCGCATCGGACTGGTCTCCGGCGGCCTCGGCGCCTACTGGCCCCAGTTCCCCGGGCTGCTGCCGCAGCTGCAGGAGTCCGTGCGCTACGTCACCAGCCGCTTCGAGGAACTGGACGCCGACGTCGTCGACACCGGCTTCATCTCCGATGCGCAGGAAGCAGCCGCAGCCGGCGAAAAGCTGCGCGTCGCGGACTGCGACCTGATCGTCATCTTCCTGACCACCTACCTGACCTCATCGATGGTGCTGCCAATCGCCCAGCGGGCCAAAACCCCCGTCCTGGTGATCGACCTGCAGCCCACCGAAGCCATGGACCACGCCAACTTCGACACCGGAAAATGGCTGGCCTACTGCGGCCAGTGCCCGGTCCCTGAGGTCGCCAACGTCTTCCGCCGGGCCGGCATCGAGTTCCGGTCCGTCTCCGGGCACCTCAAACAGGAATCCGCCTGGGACCGCATTACCCAGTGGGTGCACGCGGCCGGCGTCCGCGCCCGGCTGCGCAACGCCCGGCACGGGCTCATGGGCCACCTGTACCCCGGCATGCTGGATGTCGCCACCGACCTCACCACCGTCTCAACGACCTTCGGCTCCCACGTCGAAGTGCTCGAATTCGACGACCTCCGCGAACGGGTGAACGGGGTCACCGAGGCAGAGGTGGCCGAACGCCTCGAACTGGCCCGGGACCTCTTCGTCCTTGACGAATCCGTCAACGACGACGACTTCGCCTGGGGAGCCAAAGTCTCAGTCGGCCTGGACCGGCTCGTGGACGACTTCGACCTCGACTCCGTGGCCTACTACCACCGCGGCCTCGCGGGCGAACAGCACGAACGCCTCGGTGCCGGGATGATCTTGGGGTCCTCCATCCTCACGGCCCGCGGCATCCCCATGGCCGGCGAGTTCGAGCTGCGGACCTCCATCGCCATGCTCGCAGCGCAGGCAATCGGCGCCGGCGGATCGTTCACCGAGATCCAGGCCCTGAACTTCGTCGACAACGTCGTGGAAATGGGCCACGACGGCCCCGCCCACCTGGCCGTCTCGGCGCAGGAGCCGCTGCTGCGCAGCCTGGGCGTCTTCCACGGCAAACGCGGCTGGGGCGTCTCGGTAGAATTCGACGTCCGGCACGGCCCGGTCACCACGTTCGGGCTCGGCCAGGACCCGGACGGCAGCTACGTGTTCATCACCTCCGAAGGCGAGGTTGTGCCCGGCCCGCTCCTGGCGATCGGCAACACAACCTCGCGGGTGGACTTCGGCGGAGATCCGGGACTCTGGGTGGACCAGTGGAGCCAGACCGGCACCGGCCACCACTGGGCGCTGTGCGTCGGACACCGCGGGGCCGACATCAAGGCGGCCGCGTCCCTGCTCGGCATCGAGCACCGGCAGGTGGTCCTGACATGAGCAGCCGGCGCGTCTGCTTCCAGCTCCAGCTCAAACCCGGACTCATCGCCGAATACACAGCCCGCCACGCCGCCGTGTGGCCGGAAATGCTGCAGGCACTGAAGTCCGCCGGCTGGAACAACTATTCGCTCTTCCTCCGCCCCGACGGGCTGC
This sequence comes from Arthrobacter sp., assembly GCA_036390955.1. Classification (GTDB taxonomy): domain Bacteria; phylum Actinomycetota; class Actinomycetes; order Actinomycetales; family Micrococcaceae; genus Arthrobacter. The sequence goes on along the minus strand of DASWAW010000323.1, from coordinate 1,562 downwards.
TGATCGGCTACTTCGAAACCGACAGCCTCGAGGAAGCCCAGGCCCGGATGGCGGACACTGACGTCAACGCCCGCTGGCAAGCCGAGATGTCCGGTTTTTTCGAAGACCTGAACGGAGCCCCCGATGAGGGGTTCCTGCAACTGACTGAAGTATTCAACCTCGAGGACCAGCTGGCCGCCGCAGCGTCAGCCCTCACCCAGTCCGAGTCCCTAGGAGACTGACATGTCTATCCCAACCGACGTTTTAACCACCCTCGAACACCAGAGCATCGAACTGCCCTCCTGGGCGTTCGGCAATTCCGGCACCCGGTTCAAAGTCTTCTCCACACCGGGAACCCCCCGCACCATCCAGGAAAAGCTCGCCGACGCCGCCCAGGTCAACGCCCTCACCGGGCTCGCCCCCTCGGTAGCCCTGCACATTCCCTGGGACAAAGTCGACGACTACGCCGCACTCGCGGACCACGCGGGCGGCCTCGGCGTCAAGCTCGGGACGGTCAACAGCAACACCTTCCAGGACGACGACTACAAGTTCGGCAGCCTCACCCACAGCGACCCGTCCGTGCGCCAAAAAGCCGTGGACCACATGTACGAGTGCCTTGAAGTGATGAACATGACCGGCTCACGGGACCTGAAAATCTGGCTCGCCGACGGCACCAACTACCCGGGCCAGGGCAACCTGCGGGCCCGCCAGGACTGGCTGGCCGAATCCCTGCGCAAGGTCTACGACCGGCTCGGCGAGGACCAGCGGATGGTGCTGGAATACAAGTTCTTCGAACCCGCTTTCTACCACACCGATATTCCGGACTGGGGCACCTCCTACGTGCACTGCGCCGCCCTCGGCGAGAAGGCCCTCGTTTGCCTGGACACCGGCCACCACGCCCCGGGGACCAACATCGAGTTCATCGTCGCGCAGCTCCTGCGCCTGGGGAAGCTGGGTTCCTTCGACTTCAACTCCCGCTTCTACGCGGACGATGATCTCATTGTGGGAGCCGCGGATCCGTTCCAGCTGTTCCGGATCATGCACGAGGTGGTCCGCGGCGGCGGCCTGGAGCCGGCCGCCGGGGTGGCGTTCATGCTGGACCAGTGCCACAACATCGAAGGGAAGATTCCCGGGCAGATCCGCTCGGTGCTCAACGTCCAGGAAATGACGGCGCGGGCCCTCCTCGTCGACACTGCCGCCCTCGAGGCCGCACAGAACACCGGTGACGTCCTCGGCGCCAACGCGGTGCTGATGGACGCGTTCTACACCGATGTCCGCCCCGGACTGGCGGCATGGCGGGAATCGCGGGGACTGCCCGCTGACCCAATGGCAGCCTTCGCCGCCAGCGGATACCAGGACAAAATCAACGCAGACCGCCAGGGCGGCCACCAGGCCGGATGGGGAGCGTAGTTCCATGACCAATCCAACCGTTGAACAGCTGATTTCCCGTTCCAACCGCCTCGGCGCGGACAAGCGGAACACCAACTTCGCCGGCGGCAACACCTCCGCCAAGGGCACCGAAAAGGATCCCGTGACCGGCGAGGACGTCCGGCTCCTGTGGGTCAAGGGCTCCGGCGGGGACC
>DASWAW010000322.1:0-22519 GCA_036390955.1 Arthrobacter sp. | reverse complement strand
CCGCGTGGGAGATCGCGACGGTGTCGCCTTCCGGCTTCTTGGTGACGGAGAGGGCAAGGGTTTCCTTGCCGTTGGTCCGGGTGATCGAGGTGCGGGCGTCCTCGGTGATACTGACGTCCGCAACGCTGCCAATGGTCGCGGCGTTTTTGGCTCCGCCCAGCGGGAGGGCCTTGATCGCCTCGAGTGAGTCGACCGGGCTGCCGATCTGCAGCGAAAGCGTCTTGCCCTGTTCTTCGATGGTGCCGGCCGGGACGAGCGCCCCGTTGTTCTTCAGCGCCGCGCTGATGGACTGGACGTTCGCTCCGGAGGCAGCCATGGCCGCGGGGTTGGGGAGGATCTTGATGTGCTGTGTGGCGCCGCCGGTCACGTCGGCGCCACGGACGCCGTCGATCTTCTGCAGCCGCGGCACGGTGAGCCGTGCAAGATCGGCGTTAAGCTCGCTCAGGGGCTTGTCGGAGGAGACCGCGAGGAACACGATCGGGAAATCGCTGATGCTCCCGGCGATCGCCTGGGGCTGGACGTCGTCCGGCAGCGACCGTTTGGCGTTGGAAATGGCCCGGTCGATCTGGTTTCGGGCACGGTCCAGGTTCGAACCGTAGGTGAACGCCAGGCTGATCTGGGAGACACCGTTGCGCGAGGTGGACGACGTCGACTCCAGGCCCTCAACGCCCTTGAGGGCCGTCTCCAGCGGGCTGCTGACCTGCTTGTCCACCACTTCCGGCGACGCGCCCGGCATCGAGGTAATGACCGTGATCTGCGGGAACTCGATGGACGGGATGAGCTCCTGCTTCAGCGAGGACATCGTGATCACCCCGAAGACCGACGCGAAGATTGTCACCAGCGCGATCAGGGCCCGGTTGGCCAGGGACAGCTTTGCGAGCCGGAACATCTCATGGTCTCCTGATGGGTCGACGGACGTACGTGGAAGGAATCAAACCGACCGCAACCCGGAGCGGGCGTCAGTTGTGCTTGGCGCTGACCGGTTCCAGCTGCAGTGCCTTGGCCGTGTCGGCTTCGAGCTGGGCGGCGAGGTCCGGGTTCTCGTTGAGCTTGATGCCATAGCCGGGCATCATCTCCTTGAACCGGGGCTGCCAGCCCTTGAACTGCCTTGGGAAGGACTTCTGGAGCAGTTCAATCATGATCGGCACCGCCGTCGACGCGCCGGGGGACGCGCCGAGCAGGGCGCCGATGGACCCGTCGCGGCCGGCGATGACTTCGGTGCCGAACTGCAGCACGCCGCCCTTCTTCGGGTCCTTCTTGATGATCTGTACACGCTGGCCGGCGGTGATGAGTTCCCAGTCGCCGTCCTGCGCGGCGGGGTAGTACTCGCGCAGGGCCTCGACCTTGGCGCCGTGCCGCTTGGCGACTTCCTTGATCAGGTACGCGGTGAGGTCCATATTGTCCTTGCCCACGGCCAGCATCGGGATGATGTTGGAGGGCCGGATGGAACGCGGCAGGTCAAGGTAGGAGCCGTTTTTCAGGAAGTTGGTGGAGAAGCCGGCGTAGGGGCCAAACAGCAGGGAGCGCCGGCCGTTGACGAAGCGGGTGTCCAGGTGGGGGACCGACATGGGCGGGGCGCCAACCGAGGCCTGGCCGTAGACCTTGGCGCTGTGCTGGTTCGCGAGCGTCTCGTCGGTGCAGCGGAAGAACTGGCCGGAGACCGGGAAACCGCCGTAGCCCTTGCTTTCCGGAATCCCGGAAGCCTGGAGCAGGTGCAGGGCTCCGCCGCCGGCGCCCACGAAGACGAACTTCGCGTGGATGGAGCCGTGCTCGCCGGACTGGGGGTGCTTGAGCGAAAGGTCCCAGCCGCCGTCGGAGGCGCGCTTGATGCCGGCGACGTTGTGGCCGTAGTTGACCTCCACGCCGTTGTTTCCGAGGTAGGTGGTCAGCTCCCGGGTCAGGGCACCGAAGTCGACGTCGGTGCCTTCCGCGGCGCGGGTGGCGGCGATCCGCTGCTTCGGGTCACGGCCCTTGACGATGAGGGGGGCCCACTTGGCGATCTGGGCGTGGTCTTCGGAGTATTCCATCGAGCGGAAGAGCGGGTTCGGCTTGAACGCCTCGTAGCGGGTGCGCAGGAACCTGGTGTTGTCCTCACCGATCACAAAGCTCATGTGCGGCACGGTGTTGATAAAACCCTTGGGGGAGCCGATCATGCCGTTCGTGACCAGGTGCGACCAGAACTGGCGCGAAAGCTGGAACTGCTCATTGATGAGAATTGCCTTGGCGGGGTCCACCGAGCCGTCTTTGGCTGCGGGGGAGTAATTAAGCTCACACAGCGCGGCGTGTCCGGTGCCGGCGTTGTTCCAGGGACCGGAGCTCTCCAGACCGGGCTCGTCGAGCTTCTCGAACAGGGAAATGGTCCAGTTCGGTTCGAGCTGCTTCAGGAAAGCACCGAGCGTGGCGCTCATGATGCCGCCGCCAATCAGGACGACGTCGGCATGTTGGGTCTTGGAAATGAAAGTCACAATCAGTCTCCGATAGCAGCGGGTCTGGCTGTCACAGAATATCCCCGCACCGGCCACATACTGAAATTGGGTCAGCCCGTCAAGGCTTTAGCTCGATCTTCGTGAAAACTTCATTCAGGACCGGTGACGCCGGGTACTTCAGCACGCGGTCCGACAGGGCCAGCGCCGAGATCGGGAAGGCGATCGGCACGGCGGGGACCGTGGCGGCGATCTGCGCGTTGATGGTCTGGTACTGCTCCGTCCGCTCCTTGCCCTCAGGCAGGCCTCGCGCCCGGGCGATCTTGGAGAAGACCTGCGGGTCCTGGTAACCGAACTCGCCGGTGTTCTCGCCGAAGAGCGGGCCCACGAAGTTGTCCGGGTCCGAGTAGGAACCGTTCCAGCCCAGCAGATGCAGGGCGTGGTCGCCGGGGGAGGTGACCTGCTGGAGGTAGCCCTCGGACCACTCGACCGGCACCGGCTTGATGTTCAGTCCGACGGCGGTCAGCTGCTTGCTGATTTCTGCGTAAACCTTTTCCGGCGTCGGCAGGTACGGCCGGGTGACGTTCAACGGGTAGTAGAACTTCAGTTCCTCGCCCTGGTATCCGGCCTCAGTGAGCAGCTCCTTGGCCTTGGCCGGATTGTGGCCCAGTGACGGGGCGTTGTTGTTGAAGCCGCTGAGCTTGGGCGGGACGAACTGGGTCGCCTGGGCAGTGTTGTCAATGAAAAACCTGCGGATCAGGGTGTCCTTGTCCAGTGCCATTTCGATGGCCTGGCGGACCTTGAGGTTCTGCAGGATCGGCACTTCCTGGTTCATGCCTAAATACATGACGGAGAAGGGGTCCCGCTGGATGATCTGTTTTCCGCGTTTTACGAGCTGATCGAAGTTGCCGACCGTAACAGCGTCGTAAGCGTCGATCTTGCCGTCCAGCAGGGCCTGCATCCGGGTCTGGGTGTGGTCGTAGGTGACGAAGTTGATCGTACCGATCTGGCCTTTGTCCCCCCAGTAGTCCTTGTTGCTGGTGAGTGTGATGCTCCCGGGGTCCCAGGAGCTGAAGGTGTAAGGGCCGGTACCTACCGGGTGGAGCCCGTAGGCGGAGACGGGCTGGCCGTCGCGGCTCTGATTCAGCTCATCGGCGTTCTGGGACTTCAGGGCCTGGGGCGAGGAGATGGCGAAGGCGGGCAGGGTGAGGGCCTGCAGGAACCCGGTGAACGGCTGGGTCAGGTCGATCCGGACGTTGTCCGGCGCCAGAGCGGTGCAGCCCTTGTATATCGAGAGGGACGCCTGGTCGGCGTGGGCCTTGAAAACGCCCTTGAATGTGGTCCCGGGGGCCTGCTTCCGCAATGCTTCGGGGAAGTTGAACCAGCGGTCGAAGTTGCTGCAGACGGCGGCGGCGTCAAAGCCTGTCCCGTCCTGGAAGGTCACTTTCTCGCGGAGCTTGAAGGTGTAGGCGCGTCCTTCATCGCCCGTGTTCCATTCGGTTGCCAGCAGCGGCGTGGGCTCACCAGTGGTCTGGTCCACACCGACGAGCCCTTCCAGGACCTGGCGGGTGATCCGGTACGACTCGATGTCGGAGACCACGGCCGGATCCAGCCCGAGCGGCTGCGAGGCGGTGCCGAAGGTGAAGACTGCGGTGGGAGCGGCGTCGGTGGAGCCGGGCGAGGCGGACGCGGAGCCGGGCCCCGGTCCGGGGACGCCGGTGCATGCGGCGAGCGGCAGCATCAGGAGCACGGCACCAAAACCGGCTGCAATGCGGCGCACTGCGCGGTCTCGCGCTGTGCTGGGGCGCGCGGTGCGGCTGGTCACTGTACTTCTGGGCACTCGGGAATCACCTCGGGGGACTCTGGACGGACCGCCGGCTGCGGAACAGGCTCATTCTAGTGGACCGGCCCGGACGATCGCTGTGAGCCGGGCGGGTTCGGCGGGTGACGACGCCGGGGCCGGTGCCGGCCGCAGACAAACGAAGGCCCGCACGATCGGTGCGGGCCTTCGTTTCTCCTAGTTGGTCCAGTGAGTCAGGCTGGGACCGCAGCAGGAGCGTTCAGTGCTGCCTACTTGGGCATCAGTACCGAATCGACCATGTAGACGGTGGCGTTGGCGGTCATGACGCCGCCACAGACAACGTTGGCCTCGTCAGCTTTGAGCGCGTCCTTGGTGCCGGTGACCGTGATGGTGCCGCCCTGGACCGTCTTGTGCGTGCCGACGATCTCGTCCGGGCTGATCTTGCCGGGGACCACGTGGTAGGTCAGGATCTTGCTGAGCAGGGCATCGTCCGTCTTCAGCGTTTCGATCGTGGCGGCGTCAATCTTCTTGAACGCGTCGTCCGTCGGTGCGAAGACCGTGAACTCGCTGCCGTTCAGGGTGTCCACCAGGTCAACCTTCGGGTTGAGCTTGCCGGAGACGGCGGCGGTCAGGGTGGTGAGGATCGGGTTGTTGGACGCCGCGACCGCTACCGGGTCGAGAGCCATTCCGGAGACAGAGCCGGCGCCGCTGGGAACCTGGGCGGCGTAGCCAGCGCAGCCGGAGCCCACGAGGTTGGCGGCCGGATCCATGGCTGCCGCGGAGCTGGCGGACGGCGACGGTGCCATGGACGATGCCATCGGCGTAGAAGCCGGCGCCGAGGAGCTCGGTGCCGCCGCGGTGGTGGATCCGCCGCAGGCAGTGAGGCTGAGCATGGCCGCAGCGGCGATACCTGCAACGGAAAGAGTCGTGCGCTTGATGGTCTGCATTTCGGTTTCTCCTTTATTGTGCCGATCATTGCCAGCGGCGGACTATTGCCGCTCTGGCCCTTTTCCGACTTGTCGGGCACCGACCCTTGGTTGGTGTCTCAATGTGTATTCGCGGGGTCGGGGGAAACGGATGGGTACAGGATGGGAATTCTTTTCTTGACGGTTGTTTTCACACCGTCCCCCGCCCTGTTTCGTGCGGTTTCACGCGGTTTCGCGCGGTTCCGGGCGGCGGCGCAGCCAGGGCGCACGGCGGCGGGGGCGCACTCTGACGTCAATACTGGGCCGGCTCGGCAGTTCTTTCGGGGCACCGGCATTGGACGGCAGCGGCGGTTAAAAAGAGAAAGCCCCGGTCCGAAGACCGGGGCTTTCTTTAATGTGCGCAAGGGGGGATTTGAACCCCCACGCCCGAAGGCACAGGAACCTAAATCCTGCGTGTCTGCCAATTTCACCACTCGCGCGCGGCGACGCCACTCGGCAGGTCCTGCGACCGTCGAAGGCGGATGCCAGGCTCCATTGTACATTTCGCAGCGCAGAGGACGGCGACGCATGTTTTCGGCGGGCTACCCCCAGGACGATGGCCTGGGCAGCTTCGTGCCTACACGTCGACCTTGAGGTCCCGGCGGAGCTTGGCGACATGCCCGGTGGCCCGGACGTTGTACTGCGCGAGGGCGACCTTCCCCTCGGGGTCGACGACGACCGTGGACCGGATGAGTCCTTCGTAGGTCTTGCCGTAGTTTTTCTTCTCTCCCCAGGCCGCGTACGCCTCGGCGACGGTGTGGTCCGGGTCGGACAGCAGGGGGAAGGTCAGGCCCTCTGCGGCTGCGAACTTGGCGAGCTTTTCCACCGGGTCGGGGGAAATTCCGAGGACCTCGAAGCCGGCCTGCCGCAGTGACGCCAGCGAATCCCGGAAATCGCAGGCCTCCTTTGTGCAGCCGGGGGTGGCGGCCGCCGGGTAGAAGTAGACCACCGTGTTGCGGCCGCGGAAATCCCCGAGGGAGACCTCCAGGCCTTCGGAATTCTTCAGCGTGAAAGCCGGCGCCGGGTCACCGGGGATGAGTCGTTCGGTCATGTTGTGCTCCTTTTGAAGCGGTCGCAGTTGGGCAGGATCCCAGCCTAATGAGCGTTGGTGCGGGCGCGGAATCCTATGCTCGCTATACTCATTGGTATGCCTGATATGGATCGCTGGCCCACTGGGCGCCTATTGTCCACAGCGGCACGCCTTGTTGAACACTCCTGGAACGAGAAGCTGGGGGCCATTGGCCTGACCCATGCTGGAGTTATCGCCATGGAAGTGCTCTCCGTCAACGGACCAATGACGCAGGCGCAACTGGCCCAATTGGTGCGTGTCCAGGCGCAGACCATGGGAAAAACACTTAGCCGTCTGGAAGCACACGGTCACATCTCCCGGCAGCGGAGCACCTCGGACCGCCGCAGCCACGTCGTGTCGCTGACGGACCGGGGCCGCGAGGCCGTAGCTGAAGCAGCCGACATGGAGCGCTCGGTGCTCGCCGCCGCTTCAATCGACCCGGATCTACTCAGGCAGGAACTTCAGGCAGTCGTCAGGGAACTGGCAACCAGGATTTCCACCCCTGAGGTCAAATCGATCGTCACCTCAGCGGAGCCGGGCCTGCCCGTCGAAGCAAACTAGGACAAACGAAGGCCCGCACCGCTGGTGCGGGCCTTCGTTTGTCTGCGGCCGGGACCCGCCCGTTCGACGTCGAACGCGTCATCCCGCGCCGGACCCGCCCCTCTTTCCACGTCCCGCCAGCACGGCCCCGGCCCTTCAGCGGGCCGCGAGGCCCTTCCCGGTTCTGCGCCGGCGGTGCAAGGATGACCCTGACAGGTCCGTCGGAGGCGGCGGACAAGCAGGTCCCGAGGAGATGCGTGGCTCATGGCTGGTCCCAGCAACGGCGCCTTCCGGATCGTCGTCGGAGTCGACGGTTCGGCGTCATCGCAGGCGGCCATGGACTGGGCCGTGGAGGAGGCCAGGCTCCGGAACGGGCACGTCGTTGCCCTCTCAGCCTGGCATTATCCCTATGTCAGCGATGCCCTCGGACAGGTTTGGGAGTATGAGGGCTTCGAGGAGGACGCGCGGTCGATCCTCGAGGAGGAGCTGGAACGGGTGGGTGACCGCGGCGTAGGGATTACTGGGAGCCTCATTCAGGGGACCCCGGCGTCCGCCCTGGTGGATGCCTCACAGCAGGCCGATCTCGTCGTCGTGGGCTCGCACGGTCGCGGTGGCTTCACCGGCATGCTGCTCGGATCGGTTTCCACCCAGACGGTCCACCACGCCCGTTGCCCGGTGCTCGTTGTCCGCGGTGCGACACCGGACACCGGCGGCCGCGGCACCTGACCGCTGTGAAGGACCCGGGGGGCGTTCCGGGCGCGGGCGCGGGTCCGGTCCCCTGTGGGCACCTTGTGGGGAGCTCGCGGCGGGGCTAGTCTGACGGCGGCTGGCGCGCACGACGGCGTGCGGCCCAGGACCGACCAGGAGGCTTCCATGCAGATCGACCCGAACACCACCGCCGTTGTGCTCATCGAATACCAGAATGACTTCGCGACCGAAGGCGGGGGACTGCACGACGCCGTGCGGCCCGTCATGGAGAAGACCGACATGCTGGCGAACACTGCACGCATCGTGGAGGCAGCGCGGGCCGCGGGTGCCACGATCATGCACGCACCGATCACATTTGCCGAGGGCTACAACGAACTCGGCCCGCACCCGTACGGCATCCTCAAGGGCGTTGTCGACGGCAAGGTGTTCGTCAAGGGAACCTGGGGCGCCCGGATCATTGACGACTTGGCTCCGGCCGAGGGGGACATCCTCATTGAAGGCAAACGGGGCCTGGACACCTTCGCCAGCACCAACCTGGACTTCATCCTGCGCAGCAAGGGGATCAAGACCATCGCGCTCGGCGGGTTCCTGACGAACTGCTGCGTGGAATCAACCATGCGTTCAGGCTACGAGAACGGCTACCAGGTGATCACCCTCAGCGACTGCGTGGCGGCCACCTCCATCGAAGAGCACGAAAACGCCATCACCTACGACTACCCGATGTTTTCCACACCCATGAACTCGGAGGAATTCCTCAGCGCCCTCGGCTAGCGCGGGACTTTCCCGGCGGCGGGCGGCCGGGGAGCGGTGGCTGCAGCCGGTCTGCAGCCACCGACCATGAGGGGACCGACCCGTGGAAGGCGGCCTTCAGCGCCCGTGTCCCTCACCGGACCGGGCGTGTGCTGCGCATAGGCTCAAGGGATGAACGCGAAGCCGACGGTGGAACTCGAAGGGCAGACCTCGATCAACGAGCTGCTCGACGAGCCCGTCGGCGTTTCCCCGGTGCAGCTGTCGCTGCCCATCCACTTCCAGCTGGCAGTGTCGGTGCGGCGGGAATCCTGAGCTGCGGGCCCATCTGCGAGGATGCGGCTTGTGGCCGAATCCGCGGACTCCACACGGGGATTTAAACAGGCCCCATCGGTTTGGCGTCAGAGGTCCCCGAGGGCTAATCCTGCGAACAGCCCGGTCCTTTTGACTCTGGGGCTTCGCACCACACAGCGCCACACTGAGGCCATGAGTGATGTGCTGACGCTGATTCCCCCGGTCCAACGCAACATGGGCGCCAACCGGGCGCTGCATCCGGACTGTCTCTGGATCCGCCTGGTGCGCAGCGGGGCCGGACTTGCCATGCTCGCTGCCCTCGCCCAGGAACTCTATGACGCGACTCAGCCGGGCAACTCCGTCGACATCCCCCAGCTGTTGTCCCAGTTCACCTTCCAGTCGAATCTCGTCCTCGGGCTCGTGCTCCTTGTGTCGGCCGCGCGGCCGCGTGCGCGGCTGCCCCAGTGGTGGGATCACCTCTTCGGGGCCCTCGCGTTCTACTTGGTGATGACGGGCATTATCTACGTGGTGCTCGTGGCCCCGCCTGATGAGCCGTGGTGGACGCTGGACATGTACTGGCCGTGGATGATCACCCACCGCGTCGCACCGCTGGTCGCGGGGCTCGACTGGATCCTCGTCACCCGCACCGTCCGCGGGCCGTGGCAACGGCCCCTGCTCTGGCTCTGCTATCCGGTCGCGTTCCTGATCTTCTCGTGGGTGCGCGGCGCCCTCGACGGCTGGTATCCCTACGACTTCCTCGATCCGAGGCTCGACGGCGGCTGGCCGGCGGTGATCGCCACGAGCGCCCAGGTGCTCGCCGCGTTCCTCATCGTCGGGGTGCTCGTGCACCTCGCCGGCAATGTGCGGGTGGGCCTCGCTCGCGGACCCGGAAAGGAGTCCCGTGCTTAGCGGCCAGTCCCGGCCGGCTCGAGTCGGCGTCACGTTCGCGGCTGTGCTCGCCCTGTTCCTCTCCGCGTGCTCCCAGCCCGCGGGGCAAAGCGGGCCGGCGGCGCCCGCCGGCTCATCCAGCACAGGCAACCCGGCCTGCGATCTCATTACCCCGGAGATTGCGGCGAAGGCTGTGCCAGGGCTCGTTCCCGTGGGCCAGAACGGTCCAGCCAGGCCCATGGGAAGCAAGGCCTATCTGTGCTCCTATTCGAGCAAGTCCGACGCCGGTATAACTGCGCTGTCGGTGGCCCTCACCTCTCCCGCAGCGGCCGACGACATCTCCAACGCCAGGTCGACGTCGGACTGCTCACCCGTCACCGGCATCGGTGATTTCGCGTGCCTGCAGTGGACGGGCTACTTCCGTGGTGAGGCCGGCGGCGCGTCCGCTAATGTCGTCCTGACGGCTGTCCGGGGCAACGAGACCCTCGAGATGCCGTACGTTGCCTCACCACCCATGGCCGGAGCCGGCGTCCCGGACGGCGACGCGATGGCCCGCGCTCTCGCGCAGGCAGCAGTGGACGCCGGCTGGGGCAACGGCGCCGCTCTCAGCGTTCCCGCCGCCCCGCCCGTGGGTCCGCCGACCACGACGGACAACCCGGTCTGCGCCCTCATCAGCCCCGATGAGCTCAGGCAGGCATTCGGGGCGACGAGCCAACCGCAGATCCTCCCGGGCGAGGTTAACTGCCGCTACACGTTCGGCGCCCCGGGCACGCCGGGCCCGGACTCCCTGGTCTTCTCGACCGAAGTCCTGAAGGGCGCAGCCTCGGCGCTGGCCGGTCCCGGCATTCACGGCGAGCCGCTGGACGGCGTCGGGGACAGGGCCGACTTTTACATGACGACTGAACCCGCGGGCCCGAAGTCCCTCCGTCCCGCCGGTGACGTGCCCATCACGATCCTCTCCGTCATGGTGGTCAGGGGAGAGAACCTCGCGACCTTCACCGCGCAGGTCCTGATCTCCCCGACGGGGCCCACGGCCGAGCAGACGAAGGACCAACTCATCAGCCTCGTTCGGGGCGTCGAGTTCTAACCTCAGGCCGGGACGCCGTTTTCGCGAAACCCTTCGGCGGACTTGACCTCCAGGATGAATTCAACCGGGCAAAGAAAAACCCCGCCTTCATGGCTTGCGGCCAGTGAAGACGGGGTTTTTTCCCTTGGTGCACCCCCCGGGACTCGAACCCGGAACCCATTGATTAAGAGTCAATTGCTCTGCCAGTTGAGCTAGAGGTGCATCTGTTGTTTTTGTTCCCCGCGGGCTTTTTGTTCCCGCGTTGTTCTCCGCAACGACATGAAACTCTACACGAGTTTGAGCGGAGTGTGAAATCGTGCCCGGGGGTCGCCCCGCGGTCTACTCCGGCAGCCTCAAAACCAGCACAAAATCAGGGTTTTTGTTGTTGCTGAGCACCCAGAGCCGGCCATCCGGAGCCACCGAAACGTTCCTGATCCTGCCGTACTCGCGTGTGAAATAGCCCACAGGCTCGCCGGCAAACTCGCCGTTCAGCGGAACCACCCACAGCCGCTGGCCGCGAAGGGCGCCCAGGTAGGCCGTATCGCCGATTATTTCGAGCCCGCTGGGGGAGGAATCCGCCGTCGACGGCCACACCACCTTCGCGTCCAGGAAGCCGGCGCGGTGCGGGGCGCCCGTCACCTCCGGCCAGCCGTAGTTGCCACCGGGCACGATCAGGTTGAGTTCGTCGTCGACGTCGGGCCCGAATTCGCTCGCCCACAGCCGCCCGGCACTGTCCCAGGCGAGACCCTGGACGTTCCGGTGGCCCAGACTGTAGACCGGATTGCCGGCAAAGGGATTGCCCGGCGCGGGGCGTCCCTCAGCCGTGATGCGCAGGATCTTGCCGCCCAGGGCGTTGCGGTCCTGGGGCTGTCCGCGGCGCTGCGAGTCGCCGGTGCCGACGTACAGGTAGCCGTCGGGCCCGAACCGGATCCGGCCGCCGTTGTGCGTGGAAGCCTTCGGGATCCCGGTGAAGATGACCTCTGGGGCCCCCAGCCGCAACGCACCGGCATCCTCCACGAGGGGCAGCCGCGCGATCCGGTTGTCACCGGCGGCGGTGAAGTAGGCGTAGAGGTACCGGTCCGACGCGAAGTCCGGGGACAGGGCCAGCCCCAGCAGGCCGCCTTCACCGCCGGGCACGACATCGGGCACTTTACCCAGCGTGCCGGCCGGGCCGCTGCCTGGGCCGGGTGCGATGGTCCGGAGCAGGGCGCTGTCGCGTTCGGAAATGACGGCGGTGCCGTCGGGCAGGAAGACCGTGGACCAGGGCAACTGCAGCCCGGCGTCGATCTTGGCGTCAACCGTCGGCTGGCCCGTGCCCGGACTGTTGCCGGAGGGGCTGCTGCCGGAGGGGCTGCTGCCGGAGGGGCTGCTTCCGGAGGGACTGCTGCCGGCCGGAGGCGCGGTGCCGGAAGCAGGGGCGCCGTCAGGTGCGGAGGTGCCGCCGGACGTGCCGGACGTGCAGCCGCCCAGCAGGATCGCGGCGGCGGCACCCAGTGCCAGCCACCGCCGCCTGCCTGCCGGTGGGCCGGCCGGCGGCAAAGGGCACGGATTTGTTTCGCGCCATCTTGCACTTGTCCTCAGCATCCGTGTTCCGGTTTCCGACCGGGAGTCCTCAGCAGCCCCGGACTACTGCCGGGTCCGGCGCGGCGGCCGGAAGCCCGCGGCCTCGGCATGGGCCGGGGACAGGAACCAGACCTCGGCCCGGGTTTCCTCGAAGGCGGGGCTGGTTTCGTCGTGATAGACCATGGACGAGGCGTTGCCCTTGACTGTGAAGCCCTCGGGGCCGCTGCCGTCAGGGGCCGGTGCTGCCGATCCCTCGCCATACGGCTGGTCGACGGCGAGGTGGCCGGCGGGTTCGGCCACATGGCTGGCAGCCGTTTCGGATGCAGCCGAGGACATGGACGTCTGCCGGGTGTCGGCCTGCGCGAGGGTCTGCCGGGTGTCGGCCTGCGCAAGGGGGTGACCGGGCGCTTCCTGCGCGAGGGGGTAGCGGGGCGCTTCCTGCGACGGCTGGGTTGCCGCCCGGGCTGTGGCCTCCTCGGCCTCCGCGTCGAAGCTGGATTCCGCCGCGGCAGACTCGGCGCCGGGAAGGGTCGGGGCGTGGGGCTCCGTGTATTCGGGGTGGTGCACCGGGGTGCCTGCCGCAGCGGCCGCCCCGGCCGCGGGGACTTCCATCACGTGGTCGCCATGGGCCGCGCCGTGTCCCGGTTCCTGGTGCAGGCCGGCATGCGGTTCAGCCGGCGGTGTCTCGGACCACTGGGTTTCCCATTCCGGGCTCTCCGCTGCCGGGGCCGCTGCAGCGGCCGGCGGGGGAGTGGCGCCCGGAGCCGTAGCGCGAGCCGCAGCGGGGGCCTCAGCGGCTGCGGCATCCTCGGCTTTGGCGACAGGGTTGGGCTTGGGCTCAGGTTCGACTTCTGGTTTGGCCTGACCGGAGCCGGCTGCCGTGGGCATCCCGGCAAGGCCGGCCGCCGGCGCCGTAGCGGCCGAACCGGCGCCGGAAAGGGCGCCGCCGTGGCTGGCATCGTGGCCGGTGTCGTGAAGGGGCGGGGTGGAATCGTCGGTGGGTGTCCCGGTGCCGGTGGCGCCGGATGCGGAACTGCTGCGGGAGCTGTTGCGGTTCAGCAGCCACCAGACGATGGCGACAATCGCCACGATGACGACGAGCCAGATGATCCAATCCATAGCAGAGCCTTTCTGTCCATGAGGCAAGGTTGCCGTCGTTTGACGGTACGTCTGCCTGAAGGGGACTGTCCAGCCTCCCGGCCGCGGCCCTGTAGCCTCTCCTCATGGATTTCAAGAGACTGCGGATTCTCCGTGAGCTTGCCGACCGCGGCACGGTCGGCGCCACGGCGGAGGCGATGAACGTGACACCCTCTGCCGTCTCGCAGCAACTCAAGACGCTCCAGGAAGAGCTGGGGGTTGTCCTGGTCAAGAAGTCGGGGCGGGGAGTACGTCTCACCGAGGCCGGCCTTGCTATGGCGGGTGCGGCCGCGGAGGTATCCACCGCCATGGCCCGCGCGGAAGCCACCATCGACACTTACCGGCGCGGGTGGCAGACGCACGTCAGGGCAGCGTTCTTCCCGAGCGCCGCCGAGATGTTCCTCCCCGGCCTCCTGCACCGGGTCAAAGCCATCGATGGGCTCCACTTCGAGGCGCATTTCGAGGATCCCAACGTGGCGGGATTCGCCGGCCTGACGGCCGACTACGACATCGTGCTGGCGCACAGCGTCGATGGGCCCGATGTCTTTGCCCGGCTGGGCCTGACGGTCGTGCCGCTCCTGGACGAACCCCTCGACGTCGCCATCCCCGAGGGCCATGCGCTCGCAGGCAAGGCGACGCTGCGGGCCGAAGACGTGATCGGCTTTCCCTGGATGGGGGTGCCCGAGGGGTTCCCCTTCGACACGGTGCTCCGCCAGATCGAAGTGCAGGCCGATTCCCCCGCGGTGCGCGCCCAGACTTTCCCCGACCTCCGGGTTCTCGAGGCGCTGGTCAGTGCCGGCCACGGGCTCAGCCTGCTGCCGCGCTACACGGCCCTGAAAAACCAGGGACGCGGGTTCGTCCTGCGCCCGTTGGCCGGGGTCAAGGCCAGCCGCAGCATCGTGGCCCTCGCACGGCCCGACGTCGCGGCGCGGACCACCATCCAGCAGGTGCTCACCCTGCTCAAAGCCGAGGCGCAGTCCGTGGCCGAAGCCCCGGAACTGCGTGACGCGGCTCACCTCAACTGAGCCGATGCACCCCTGGAGTCCATCAGGTGAGACGGAAGTCCAGTATTTGGTCGCAATATTCCCGGTTTTACGCTTAATGCTCCCATCCGGGTCGTTGCGCCCCGCGGGTGAGCCCTAGACTTTGACCCATGAGTGAGGACACCCAAACAGCGACAGAGAACAAACCGGACATCAAGCCCCGCAGCCGGGTCGTTACCGACGGAATCCACGCCGCGCCCGCGCGCGGGATGTTCCGTGCGGTCGGCATGGGCGACGACGACTTCGCCAAACCGCAGATTGGCGTCGCCAGCTCCTGGAATGAAATCACTCCCTGCAATCTCTCCCTGAACCGGCTGGCCCAGGCCGTCAAGGAAGGCGTGCACGCCGGCGGCGGGTTCCCGATGCAGTTCGGCACCATCTCCGTCTCGGACGGCATCTCCATGGGACATGAGGGCATGCACTTCTCCCTGGTTTCCCGCGAGGTCATCGCCGACTCCGTGGAAACCGTCATGCAGGCCGAGCGGATCGACGGCTCCGTGCTCCTGGCCGGCTGCGACAAGTCCCTCCCGGGCATGCTCATGGCAGCCGCCCGTCTGGACCTCGCCGCCGTCTTCCTCTACGCCGGCTCCATCATGCCCGGCTGGGTCAAGCTGGAGGACGGCTCCGAGAAGGAAGTCACCCTCATCGACGCCTTCGAAGCGGTGGGCGCCTGTGCCGCCGGCAAGATGAGCCTCGAAGACCTGACGCGTATCGAAAAGGCGATCTGCCCGGGCGAAGGCGCCTGCGGCGGCATGTACACGGCCAACACCATGGCCTGCATCGGCGAGGCGCTGGGCATGTCCCTGCCCGGCTCGGCCGCTCCGCCCTCGGCCGACCGCCGCCGCGACGCCTTTGCGCACAAGTCCGGCGAGGCTGTGGTCAACCTCCTGCGCCTGGGCATCACCGCCCGGGACATCATGACCAAGAAGGCCTTCGAGAACGCCATCGCCGTCACCATGGCCTTCGGCGGATCCACCAACGCCGTGCTGCACCTGCTGGCCATTGCCCGCGAGGCTGAAGTGGAACTCTCGCTGGAAGACTTCAACCGCATCGGTGACAAGATCCCCCACCTGGGCGACCTTAAGCCGTTCGGCCGCTACGTTATGACCGACGTCGACAAGATCGGCGGCGTGCCGGTCATCATGCGGGCGCTGCTCGACGCCGGCCTGCTGCACGGCGACTGTCTCACCGTCACGGGCAAGACCGTCGCCGAAAACCTCGCGGCGATCAACCCGCCGGACCTGGATGGCAAGATCCTCCGGGCC
Source organism: Arthrobacter sp. (assembly GCA_036390955.1). Lineage (GTDB taxonomy): Bacteria > Actinomycetota > Actinomycetes > Actinomycetales > Micrococcaceae > Arthrobacter. Next base: position 7,010 of record DASWAW010000322.1, on the reverse strand, counting down.
ATGGACAACCCCATCCACAAGACCGGCGGCATCACGATCCTGCACGGCACGATGGCTCCTGAGGGCGCCGTAGTGAAGAGCGCGGGCTTTGACGCCGACGTCTTTGAGGGCACCGCCCGCGTTTTTGAACGCGAGCAGGGCGCCCTGGACGCTCTCGACAAGGGCCAGATCAAGGCCGGCGACGTCGTTGTCATCCGCTACGAAGGCCCCAAGGGCGGACCGGGCATGCGCGAAATGCTCGCCATCACCGGCGCCATCAAGGGCGCCGGCCTGGGCAAGGACGTGCTGCTGCTGACCGACGGCCGCTTCTCCGGCGGAACCACCGGCCTGTGCATCGGCCACGTGGCGCCGGAGGCAGTCGACGGCGGCCCCATCGCGTTCGTCAAGGACGGCGACCGGATCCGCGTGGACATCGCGGCCCGCAGCTTCGACCTGCTGGTCGACGAGGCGGAGCTCGAGGCCCGCAAGGTCGGCTGGGCGCCGCTCCCGGGCAAGTTCACCAAGGGTGTTCTCGCCAAGTACGCCAAGCTCGTGCACAGCGCCTCCACCGGCGCCTACTGCGGATAGCGCGCACTGGACAGCCGAACCCAACCAGCCCGCACTTGTGGCCGTTCTCAGCGGGTCATAACGGCCACAAGTGCGGGCCAGTTGGGAGAGGCGTTCAATAGGTGGACAATGGAGTCCAAATGGTGAGACAGAGTGCGGGCTCGTTGACACGTGTCTCACTTAGAGGGAAAACTGAACGCATGATCGCATTCGTTACCACCGGCGTCGTCGTCCTTACCAGGCGCGTGGCTCCTTAGCCCGACTGGCAACGAACGGTCACGCGCAAACCCCTCGAAGAGCCGTCAGGCTGAGGGGTTTTTTTATTTCCGCATCACCGGTATCACCAGCATCATGCAGTACCTGCAGTTCCACGATCACCGAAGATCCCACCGTAGATCCACAAAGGAAGAGTCCGATGAGCAAAGGATCGCCGATCAGCCCCTCGCTGATGGCCGCTAAGTCCGCTGGAGCCGCCAAGGCTTCAGAACGCGTCGAACGCCCGGCTGACGCCGGCGTCGACACTGCTGCCGTCTCTCCTGTCCTTGGACCGAACAACGTCGTACCCCCGACGGTGATGACCGGTTCACAAGCAATCGTCCGCTCGCTCGAAGAACTCGGCGTGGACGACATTTTTGGTTTGCCCGGTGGCGCGATCCTGCCCACCTATGACCCCTTGATGGCTTCCCGAATGAACCACATTCTGGTCCGTCACGAACAGGGAGCCGGCCACGCCGCGCAAGGCTACGCCATGGTTACCGGACGGGTCGGCGTCTGCATCGCCACCTCGGGTCCGGGTGCCACCAACCTCGTTACCGCCATCATGGATGCCCACATGGACTCCGTGCCCATGGTGGCCATCACCGGCCAGGTCTCCAGCGGGGTCATCGGCACCGATGCCTTCCAGGAGGCAGACATCGTCGGCATCACCATGCCGATCACGAAGCACTCCTTCCTGGTCACCGACCCCAACGACATCCCGCACGTGATGGCCGAGGCGTTCCACCTTGCCTCGACCGGCCGCCCGGGTCCCGTCCTGGTCGACGTCGCCAAGGACGCCCAGCAGGGCCAGATGACCTTCTCCTGGCCGCCCAAGATTGACCTGCCCGGCTACCACCCGGTGCTCCGGGGCCACAACAAGCAGGTCCGCGAAGCGGCCAGGCTCATCGCGGCGGCCAGCAAGCCCGTACTCTACGTGGGCGGCGGCGTCGTCAAGGCCCACGCCTCGGCGGAACTGCTGGAGCTCGCTGAACTCTCCGGCGCCCCCGTGGTCACCACCCTGATGGCCCGCGGCGTCTTCCCGGACTCGCACCCGCAGCACGTCGGCATGCCGGGCATGCACGGCACGGTCTCGGCCGTGACCGCCCTGCAGCAGTCGGACCTGCTCATCACGCTCGGGGCACGCTTCGACGACCGGGTGACCGGCGTCCTGAAGTCCTTCGCCCCCAACGCCAAGGTCATCCACGCGGACATCGACCCGGCCGAGATCTCCAAGAACCGCACCGCCGACGTGCCGATCGTGGGCTCGGTCAAGGAGATCATTCCGGAACTGAGCGAGGCCCTGCGCGCCCTGTTCGCCGTCTCCGGCACCCCGGACTACACCAACTGGTGGGCCTTCCTGAACAACCTCAAGGAGACCTACCCGCTCGGCTGGACCGAACCGGACGACGGCCTCAGTGCCCCGCAGCGGGTGATTGAACGCATCGGCGCCCTCACCGGCCCCGAAGGCGTGTACGTCGCCGGCGTGGGCCAGCACCAGATGTGGGCCTCGCAGTTCATCAAGTACGAGCGCCCGCACGCCTGGCTGAACTCGGGCGGGGCCGGCACCATGGGCTACGCCGTCCCGGCGGCCATGGGCGCCAAGGTGGGCAACCCGGACCGGGTGGTGTGGGCGATCGACGGCGACGGCTGCTTCCAGATGACCAACCAGGAACTGGCCACCTGCGCGATCAACAAAATCCCGATCAAGGTTGCCATCATCAACAACTCCTCGCTGGGTATGGTGCGGCAGTGGCAGACCCTGTTCTACGAGGGCCGCTACTCCAACACCGACCTCAACACCGGCCACGACACCGTCCGGATCCCGGACTTCGTCAAGCTGGCGGACGCCTACGGCTGTGCGTCCTTCCGCTGCGACCGCGACGAGGACATCGACGCCACCATCCAGAAGGCACTGGAGATCAACGACCGCCCCGTGGTCATTGACTTCGTCGTCAGCCCCAACTCCATGGTGTGGCCGATGGTCCCCTCCGGAGTCAGCAACGACCAGATCCAGGTTGCCCGCAACATGACCCCGGAATGGGAAGAGGAGGACTGAACATGACCCGCCACACACTGTCCGTTCTGGTCGAAGACAAGCCAGGCGTGCTGACCCGCGTCGCCAGCCTCTTCGCCCGCCGGGCCTTCAACATCAACTCCCTGGCCGTCGGCCCGACGGAAGTTCCGGGCATGTCCCGGATGACCGTCGTCGTCGACGCCGATGGTGAGCTGATCGAACAGATCACCAAACAGCTGAACAAGCTGGTCAACGTGATCAAAATCGTTGAGCTCACCGCCGAATCTTCCGTACAGCGTGACCACATCCTGGTCAAGGTACGTGCGGATGCCGGAACACGGCTGCAGGTCACCCAGGCTGCAGACCTGTTCCGCGCATCAGTGGTCGACGTCTCCACAGAGTCGGTTGTCATTGAGGCAACGGGCCACCCCGAAAAGCTCACCGCATTGCTCTCAGTGCTCGAGCCTTTCGGCGTCCGCGAAATCGTGCAGTCCGGCACCCTGGCCGTTGGGCGGGGATCCCGCTCCATGAGCGACAGGGCTTTGCGCAGCGCTTAAGACACAGCGCAAGCCACAGCGCTTAGGACACAGCGTAAACACCAGCTATAGACCAGTTTCACCGACAAGCACCACCCAAGAATCCACATAAGGAGACACCCCAGTGACTGAAATGTTCTACGACGACGACGCCGACCTGTCGATCATCCAGGGCCGCACCGTCGCCGTCATCGGTTACGGCTCCCAGGGCCACGCCCACGCCCTCAGCCTGCGCGATTCCGGCGTCGACGTCCGCGTCGGCCTCAAGGAAGACTCCAAGTCCCGCGCCAAAGCCGAGGCCGAAGGCCTGCGCGTCCTGAACGTCAAGGACGCCGTCGCCGAAGCCGACCTGATCATGGTCCTTACCCCGGACCAGGTCCAGCGCCACGTCTACGCCGAGGACATCGCCCCGAACCTGCAGCCGGGCGACGCCCTGTTCTTCGGCCACGGCTTCAACATCCGCTACGGCTACATCAAGCCCCCGGCAGACGTCGACGTCGCCCTCGTTGCCCCCAAGGGCCCGGGCCACATCGTGCGCCGCGAGTTCGAGGCAGGCCGCGGCGTGCCGGACCTGATCGCCGTCGAGCAGAACCCGTCCGGCAAGGCCAAGGAACTGGCCCTGTCCTACGCCAAGGCCATCGGCGGCACCCGCGCCGGCGTCATCGAGACCACCTTCACCGAAGAGACCGAAACGGACCTCTTCGGCGAGCAGGCTGTCCTGTGCGGCGGCGCCTCCCAGCTGATCCAGTACGGCTTCGAGGTCCTCACCGAGGCCGGTTACAAGCCCGAGGTCGCCTACTTCGAGGTGCTGCACGAGCTCAAGCTCATCGTGGACCTTATGGTTGAGGGCGGCATCGCCAAGCAGCGCTGGTCCGTCTCGGACACCGCGGAGTACGGCGACTACGTCTCCGGCCCGCGCGTGATCACCCCGGACGTGAAGGAAAACATGAAGGCTGTCCTCAAGGACATCCAGGACGGCACCTTCGCCAAGCGCTTCATCGACGACCAGGACGCCGGAGCCCCCGAGTTCAAGGCACTGCGCAAGAAGGGTGAGGACCACCCGATCGAGGCCACCGGCCGCGAACTGCGCAAACTGTTCTCCTGGATCAAGAACGAAGACGACTACACCGAAGGCTCAGTAGCCCGCTAGGGACTGACCGGCAGGGGAGCCGGACACCATTACTGGGGTCCGGCTTCCCTGCTGTAAGGCACCACGGCACCACCCGTTGCACCAAAATCCCCACCTGATACACAAGAGAGCTAAAGAGGTCACCGGTGACAAGCACCAAACCTGTAGTACTCCTCGCTGAGGAACTTTCGCCCGCCACGATCGAGGCACTTGGCCCGGACTTTGAAATCCGGCAGACCGACGGCGCCGACCGTTCCCAGCTGCTCTCTGCGATCGTCGACGTCGACGCGATCCTGGTCCGCTCCGCTACCCAGCTGGACGCCGAAGCCATCGCCGCCGCGAAGAACCTCAAGGTGATCGCCCGCGCCGGCGTCGGCCTCGACAACGTCGACATCAAGGCCGCCACGCAGGCCGGTGTCATGGTGGTGAACGCCCCGACCTCCAACATCGTCTCCGCCGCGGAACTCACCGTCGGCCACATCCTGAGCCTCGCCCGCCACATCCCGCAGGCCAGCGCCGCGCTCAAGGACGGCGAGTGGAAGCGCTCCAAGTACACCGGGATCGAACTCTTCGAGAAGAAGATCGGCATCATCGGCCTGGGCCGGATCGGCGCCCTCGTCGCCGCCCGCCTGAAGGGGTTCGACACCAAGATCCTCGCCTACGACCCCTACATCACCTCGGCCCGTGCCGCGCAGCTCGGCGTGCAGCTGGTCACCCTCGACGAGCTGCTCGCGCAGTCGGACTTCATCAGCATCCACATGCCCAAGACGCCGGAGACCGTCGGCATGCTCGGCGCCGAGTCCTTCAAGAAGATGAAGAGCACCGCGTACGTCGTCAACGTCGCCCGCGGCGGCCTCGTCGACGAGGAGGCCCTCTACGCGGCCCTGGAGTCCGGCGAGATCGCCGGTGCCGGCGTCGACGTCTTCGTCAAGGAACCCAGCACCGACCTGCCGTTCTTCAAGCTCGACAACGTGGTGGTCACCCCGCACCTGGGCGCGTCCACGGACGAAGCGCAGGAAAAGGCCGGGGTCTCGGTCGCCAAGTCCGTCCGCCTGGCCCTCGCCGGGGAACTTGTCCCCGACGCGGTCAACGTGGCCGGCGGCGTGATCGCCCCGGACGTCCGCCCGGGCATCCCGCTGATGGAAAAGCTGGGCCGCATCTTCACCGCGATGACGCACGCCTCGCTCACCCAGTTCGATGTCGAGGTCGCCGGCGAAATCGCCTCCCTCGACGTCAAGGTGCTCGAACTCGCGGCACTCAAGGGCATCTTCGCCGACATCGTGACCGAGCAGGTCTCCTACGTCAACGCCCCCGTGATCGCCGAGCAGCGCGGCATCAACGTCCGGCTGATCACGACGCCGGACACCGAGTCCTACCGCAACGTCCTGACTCTGCGCGGCGCCCTCAGCGATGGCACGCAGATCTCCGTGGCCGGCACCCTGACGGGTCCCAAGCAGGTCCAGAAGCTCGTGGGGATCAACGGCTTCGAGGTGGAGATTCCGATCAGTGAACACCTCGTGGTGGTCGCCTACTCGGACCGCCCCGGCGTGATCGGCACCATCGGACACATCCTGGGCATGAACAACATCAACATCGCGGGCATGCAGGTTGCCCGGCAGGACGAGGGCGGCCAGGTGCTCGCCCTGCTGACTATCGACAGCTCCGTCCCGCAGCAGGTTCTGGACGCCATCAAGGCCGGAATCGGTGCCGACATGGTGCGCGAAGTCGACCTCGAGGACTGACAGCTGCACCGCGGACACCGGCGGCGGTTTTGACCGCCGCCGGTGTCCGCGAACGCGTTGCCGGTCTGCGTACAATGGCTAGGTCCGAATTTCGGATCCGGCCGGCAGCCCGGCCCTTACTTTTTTGCACACCCGGCAGGGGACGCCTTCACTTCCTTTTTGGAGTGAACTTCGGTGTGCGCACGCAATCCAGCTTTCAGGAGCCCAATGAACGCCGTCCAGAGGTTCATCAGAAGCCGAGTGCTTCTGCTGACCGCGTCCATTTTGATCGTGGCCATGTGCCTTTCGGTCCTCGTGCAGGGCCAGTCACAGGCCGCCCTGAACCGGACGGTTGACCAGAACTCGCGGGGTCTCTACGACGTTCTGGTGCAGGCGAAGGCCGACGACAACGGCGGCCTGATGCAGCCGGAAATCGCCGCCGGCCAGGGCGGCATCAGCTTCGAACAGCTGGACTCGCTCCGGAAGCTCTCCGGGACCTCCGTGGCGGCGCCGATCAGCCTCGTCTCCCGCGTCACCCAGAACCTCGAGTCACCGCGCCTGGAGGCCACCGACTACCTCGGCTTCAACGCCGGACTCGCCGGGACCGCCGGGGATCCCAGCGCCACTGATCCGAGCAAATGGCCCGCCGCGGAGTCCGTGCTGTCCGACACGCCGAAGAAATACCGGCTCACCGCCAGCGCCGTCAGCTCCGACGGCCAGTCCGACCACACCCTGTTCAAGACCATGGCCGAAGGTTCCCTGGGCAAGGCGAAGCTGATCGAGGAGCAGGTCGCCGGCGGCAAGAA
>DASWAW010000321.1:0-2969 GCA_036390955.1 Arthrobacter sp. | reverse complement strand
CTGGAAGACCGGGAAAAGGCGCACTTCATGCGCATCGAGGAACACGAATGGCAGACCTGCCGCGAGCAGCTGACCGCAGGATTTGAAGGGACGGCCGGACGATGAACACCACCACAGCAGTGAAGGGCACCGCCCCCAAGCTCAAGACCTCGGCCATGATCGCGTCCTTCGCGGACCCGGGCCAGAAGACCGCCTCGGCGCCGTTCGGACATGCCCTGGTGAAGGCAGCGCAGGAAAACGAGAAAATCGTGGGCCTGACCGCGGACCTGGGCAAGTACACCGACATGCACATCTTCGCCCAGGCCTACCCGGAGCGTTTCTTCCAGATGGGAATGGCCGAGCAGCTGCTCTTCGGGGCCGCGGCCGGCCTCGCCGAGACGGGCCTGGTGCCTTTCGCATCGACCTATTCCGTCTTCGCCGCCCGCCGCGCCTACGACTTCCTTTGCCTGGACGCCGCCGAACCGAACCTGAACGTCAACATCGTCGGCGGGCTCCCGGGCCTGACCACCGGGTACGGGCCCAGCCACCAGGCCACCGAGGACATGGCGATTTTCCGCGGCATGCCGAACCTGACAATTGTGGATCCGTGCGATTCCCTGGACATAGAACAGGCCGTCCCCCAGCTGGCAGCCAGCGCAGGGCCCAGCTACCTGAGGCTGCTGCGCGGCAACGTCCCGACGGTGCTGGACGAGTACGACTACAGCTTCGAACTCGGCAAAGCCAAGGTCCTGCGCGGCGGCGCGGATGTCGTCTTCATCTCCAGCGGCCTGATGACCATGCGCGCCCTGCAGGCCGCCAACGCCCTGGCCGCGCACCACGTCGACGTCGCCGTCGTCCACGCCCCGACCATCAAACCCTTCGACACCGCCACGGTCCTCGCGGAGCTCAACACCGACCGCCTCGCGGTGACGCTGGAAAACCACAGCGTGGTCGGCGGCCTCTTCGAAACCGTCGCATCCGCCGTCGTCACCGCCGGCCTGGGCAAACGCGTCGTACCGGTCGCCCTGCCGGATCAGTTCCTCGACGCCGGCGCCCTGCCCACCCTTCACGACCGCTACGGGCTCACCGTGCAGAAAATCGTCGCGAAGGTCCTCGCCGAACTGGGATAACAAGCGCGATGGCAGGGGCGCGGCACGGGCACACGCCCGTTCCGCGCTTCTGCCGTATTATCAACAGTTAACACACCAACGGTTGACAGTAAATTGTCAACCGTCACCACGATATATTGAGGACAACTGCCATGGCCGGAGCTACCGCACCGCTGCTGGGACTCGAGAAGAAGAGTCTCCGCGAACAGGCCCTGTCCGCGCTCCGCATCGCCATTACCAGCGGCGAACTCGAACCAGGACGGCACCTCGTGGAGACCGAGCTGTCGGACATGCTGCAGATCAGCCGCGGGACCTTGCGGGAGGCCCTGCGCCAGCTGGAGCAGGAGGGCCTGCTCTCCGCCGGGCCACGGGGCAGGCTGTCGGTGCGCCACCTCGACGCCAAGGAAATCCGCGACATCTTCGCGGTGCGGGCCGCCCTGGAATCGCTCGCCGCGCGCACGCTGTGTGAGCTGCCGGACCGGGTGAAGGTCGCCGCTTCGCTGCGCACCGCAATTGAAGCCATGGCGGCGGCCGCCGAGGGCAGCCTCGAAGAGCGGATTGAATCCGACCTCGAGTTCCATCGGACCATGTGCCGGCTCACCGGCAACGAAACCCTGCTGCACTCATGGGAGTCCCTGGAGGGTTCCATTCGCATGTCGATCATGTTCGCCGGCGTGGAGCGGGCTGTCAGCAACATGAGCGTGGACAGGCACTACGACATCGTCACAGCGATTGAGTCCGGCGATGCCTCGCTCGCCCGCCAGACCATCCTCGAGCACATGGACGGCGCCGCGGCGAACCTGGTGGCGTAGCCCCTAGTAGTCCACGATCGCGCCGGCGGAGATGTTGACCGTGGCGTCGGTGATGGCGCCGGCCTTGTCCGAGGCCACAAAGCAGGCGACGTTTCCGACGTCTGCCAGCGTTGCAGTCCGGTTCAGGTGGGCGGACTTGGCGATCTCCACAATGATCTCCTCCCGCCCCTCCGTCTGCCACGGGATTGTCTCGATGATGCCGCCGGTGACCAGGGTGACCACCCGGATGCCGTATTTGCCGAGTTCCAGGGCCCACTGCCGGCGCAGCCCATCCATCGCGTCCAGTGCCACCTTGAAGCCGCCGAGCCCGGGCACGGTCTGGGGGCCGGAGCCGCCGAACATCAGCACCACGCCCGAGCGCTGCTTGATCATGTGCGTCGCCGCCGCCCGGGTGGTGAGGAAATGGGTGCGGGTCGCCAGGCTGATGGGCTGGGTGAAGTCATTGACGTCAATGTCCATCAGCGGCTGCTGGATGTCACCGAAGGAGATGACGTTAAAGGAAATGTCGATCCGTTTGTTCTTCTTGGCCACCCGGTCCACGAACGCGTCGACCTGTTCCTCGTCCAGGGCATCGACGACGGCGGTTTCCGCCCGTCCGCCCTCCTCCTGGATGTCCCGGGCTACTTTTTCCAGCCGTGACTCGGTGCGTCCGGCGAGGTGGACGAAGGCGCCCTCCGCTGCGAAGGCCCGTGCTACGGCGCCGCCGATGGAACCGCCCGCACCGTAGATCAGCGCGGTCTTGCCGTGCAGCAGCCCGCTTCCCGGCACCTCGTTGTTCAGCATGGTCGCCTGCCTCCCGCCGTGGAGTGGTGAATTCCCTCCACTATGTTCTTGCCCGGGTCCGCTGGCAAGAGGGGCGATCAGTTCACGAGGCGAGGGTTCCGCGGACGATGCTCACGCTGGAGTGCGCGGGATTGCCGTCGACCGGTTCGTCGGAAACGTCCACGATCGGGTACTGGCCCAGATCCAGGCCCGCCGGAACGGCAAACGTCCCGGACTCGGAGGTCATGACTCCCAGGCTTACCAGCCGGGACAGATCCGGCGCGATCAGCCAGACTTCCTGGTAACC
>DASWAW010000320.1:0-4661 GCA_036390955.1 Arthrobacter sp. | reverse complement strand
GCATCGGTTCCCGGGTGCACCGCCGTCCAGATCAGCGCGCTCCCGGCGGTGCTGGCGGCCCACGCCGGACTCGGCGTGCTGGCCGTGATCGTGGGGGAGAGCGGCACCCCCGGGGTCCCGGAGACGGCCGCGGCCTCGTAGTCCGGCGCGCACAAACCCCACAATTCAGGCGGCGGGTCCGGCGCCCACGCCACGGACCAGCCCCCACACCACGGGGCCGCCCGCGCCAAGGGGCCGGCGCGCGTCTGCTGCCGTATCCACATAGGCGCTCCCGGCTCTGAACAGGGCCCGGGATACTTCGTACGATGGGCGCATGCCGCGCCACCATCCGGGAGAACCATCCAGCGACGAACCGGGCCAGGCAGGCCGCAGGTTGTCGGCCGCCGTCGGGGCCGGCGGGAGTGCCGGCCTGCTCGGGGAACCGCCGCCGGTTTCCCGGTCCGGGGGCCAGCACGGCCCTGACGATTCCCCGGACAGCCGCGGACCCCGCATCAGATGGCGTACCGGGCGGCAGGCCGCCGCGCTGCTGTGCCTAGTCTCCTTGGTGCTCCTTGGCTGGTTCTGGTGGCAGGCCGCGAATGCCGCCGCGGAGGTCAGTCCGCTCAATTCCAGTGGCGTGGAGGAAACCGGTAAGCCGGCCCCGGAACCTGACACCGGGCCCACCCCCGCCGCGACCCGTTCGCCAGGCGACAGCGGAGGCGATGCCGCCGGAAAGATCATCGTCCACGTCGCCGGCGCCGTTGTCCGTGCTGGAATTGTAGAACTGCCGGAGGGGAGCCGACTGCACGAGGCCATTGCGGCGGCGGGAGGAAGCGCCCCGGACGCGGATCCTGACCAGCTCAACCTGGCTGCCGTACTGCAGGACGGGCAGAAGATCCTCGTTCCGCGGCAGGGGGAAACCGTCCCGGCCGGCACTGCCCCGGACAGCATCGCCCCGCCCGGCGGTCCCGTGGCGCCGGGAAGCCCGGCGGGCGGCACTGGATCCACTCCCGCAGCAGGGAAGATCAACCTCAACACGGCCGGAGCCGACGAACTGGCGACCCTCCCGCGCGTGGGCCCGGTGCTTGCCCAGCGGATTGTGGACTGGCGCACCCAGCACGGCCAGTTCCAGCGGGTGGAGGAACTGGACGCCGTCGACGGGGTCGGGCCCAAGCTGCTCGCGGCCCTGCTGCCCCTGGTCCGGGTGTGAGGTCGGGCCGGACATGGGACAGGGAAGTCGCTGGCAGCGGTACGTTGACGCCGCGGTGGGCCGGAGGTCCGGTCCGCCGGGGGCCGCACGGGACGCAGACTATCGGCCGGCACCCGCTTCGGACGCTGCGGATTATCCGCCGGCCGTCCGCAGGCATCACTGGGGGACGCGGCTCCGTGCCCGGCTTCCGTCTTTCGCCCTTCCGCGGCGCACTGCCACTGCCCGGGAGGAAATGCCGCGCAGGACCGATGTACGGCTGGTCCCGGCGGCAGCGCTGGTGTGGGCGGCAGCCGCGGGCGGAAACTATCTGCCGCCCGCGCCGCTGGCAGCGCTCTGCCTCGTCCTCGTGGCAGTTTCCGCGCTGCTCCTGCTCAGGGCTTCGCCCAGCGCCGGGGACCGGCTGCCCGGCGTACCGGCCCGGCGAAGCTTCCCCGCCACGATGGCAGCGGCGCTGCTCCTCGCCGCCGCCGCGGGCGCGCACGGCGCCGTCGACTCCTCCCGGCGGCACGATGGTGCCGTGGCTGCGGCGGCCGCTGCACAATCAGCCGTCGCTGTGGAAGTGGAGATCACGGGCGCGCCGCGGCGGCTCAAGAACCCGGGCAGTGCCGGGCTCGCCGACCGGTGGGCGGTCCCGGCGACGCTGGTCGAAATGAATGTCGACTCGCACCGGGTGCACACCGAGGCCGGGCTGTTGGTCATGGGCGGCGCCGGCTGGGAACAGGCGAGCCCCGGGCAGCGCATCCGCACCACCGGCAAACTCAAGACTCCCGGGCCGGGCCAGCCGGAAGCGGCTGTCCTCTTGGCCAGTTCGGCGCCGGGCACCATCGGATCGCCCGGGCCCTGGCAGCGCGGCCCGCGGGAGCTCCGCGACCGGTTCGCCGCCGCCGCCGGGCAATTCGAAGGTGACGCCCGGGGACTCCTGCCGGGCATGATCACCGGCGACACCAGTACGCTGGATGCCGGGCTGGACGAGGCCATGAAATCCGTCGGGATGACCCACCTGACTGCGGTCAGCGGCGCCAACTGCAGCCTCGTCCTGGGTGCTTTGCTGCTCGCCGCCCGCAGCCTCCGGTTCAGCCGGGTGGCTGCGGGCGTTCTCGGGGTCGTGGGACTGGGACTGTTCGTTTTGATGGTGGGCCCCGATGCCAGCGTCCTGCGCGCCGCGGTAATGGGTGTCATTGGGCTCGTGTCCCTGTCCGGCGGGCGGCCCGGACGGGCCTTGAGCTTCCTGTGCGTTGCCGTGATCGGGCTGGTGCTGGCCCAGCCGGCGCTGTCCGCCAGCTACGGATTCCTGCTGTCCGTGCTCGCGACCCTCGGCATTGTCGTGGCCGGGAAGCCAATCATGACGTGGTTCCCGGCACCGGTGCCGCGCTGGGTGGCCGCGGGCGTGGCGGTTCCGCTCTCCGCCCAGGCCTTCTGCGGTCCAGTGATCGTGCTCCTCCAGCCGCAGCTTTCAAGCTATGCCCTGCCGGCCAACGTCGCTGCTGCGCTCCTGGTCGCACCGGTCACGCTGCTGGGGACCGCATCCGTACCCCTGGTGCCACTGGCGCCGGTTCTCGCCGCCGCGCCGCTGGCCATCGCTGCGGCCTTCGCCAGCGGGGTGGCAGGAATCGCGCGCTTCTTTGCCGGCCTGCCCGGCGCCGTCCTCCCGTGGCCGGAAGGAGCCTACGGTGCCGCCACGATGGCGCTTTTCTCGGCCGTCTGCCTTGCTGCCTGGTGGCTGGCCTTCCACCCTGCCCGGACGGCAGGGCTGGCCCTGGCGGCGCACAGCCGGACGGTCACCTTGCTCAGCCGGACGCCGGCAGTCACCGAGGTTCTTCGGGCCCCGAGGGGAGGGTACCGGCCCGGCTTGTTGCACCGCTCAGGCCGTGGCACGCTTAGAACCTGCAACCAAACTTCCGGGAGGAAACCTCAGTGCCTGCTGCCCCGACTTCACGCACCCGGCCCGCGGCATCGACGACCGCCACCTGGCGCGACGTGACCCCGGCCGCCGTCGTGCTGGTGGGCGGACCCGAAGACTATCTGGGTTCGCGGGCCATGGACCGCATCCGGGTGCAGGTCCGCGCCGCAGCCCCCGACGTCGAAGTCACCAGGCTCAATGCCGGCAACTATGAACCGGGCTCCCTCGCCATGAACGTCAGCCCGTCCCTCTTCGGCGAGCAGAAGCTCATTGAGGTGGAAGGCGTGGAGGCCATGAACGACGCTTTCCTGGCCGATGCGCTCAAGTACCTGAAACAGCCCGAACCTGACGCTGTGCTCGTCCTCCGCCATGGCGGAGGCGTGCGGGGCAAGAAGCTGCTGGACGCCGTCAAGGCCGGCGGGTGGCCGGTGGTGGACTGCCAGCCCTTGAAGAAGGATGCGGACAAGGTCGCCTTCGTCACGTCAGAGTTCAGGGCCGCGTCCCGGCGGATCGATCCCGACGCCGTGCACACCCTGGTCAATGCGGTCGGCGCCCACCTGGCCGAGCTGGCGGCCGCCTGCAGCCAATTGATCGCCGACGCCGCCACCGGAGTGGACTCCGCCATGGTGGACCGGTACTACGGAGGCCGGGTGGAAGCCACCGCTTTCAAGGTCGCCGACGCCGCAATGGCCGGGAACGCCCCGTTGGCGCTGTCCACGCTGCGCCACGCCCTGGCCACGGGGGCGGACCCGGTTCCGCTGGTGGCCGCGCTGGCATCGAAGCTACGCACCCTCGCCAAGGTCGCCGGCGCCCAGGGATCCTCGTCCCAGATCGCGAAGCAGCTCGGCATGCAGCCCTGGCTGGTCGAGCAGGCGCAACGGGAGGTCCGGCGGTGGACTCCCGAGGGTCTCGTCCGGTCCATCCAGGTGACTGCCGAAGCGGACGCGCAGGTCAAGGGCCTGTCGCGGGACCCGGTCTACGCCGTGGAACACGCCGTGACGGTGATTGCGACGGCCGCACGCCGCTGAGTGTGCGCTGCGCACTGCGGTGCCGGCTGCGTCTGCCGGCTGTGCGCGCCGGCTGCGCGCGCCGCTAAGCTCCGGTCCGGTCCGGTCCGGTCCGGTCCGGTCCGGTGAGCGTGCCTGGGCCGGTGGCTTAACTGGAAGTGGCCGGCACCCGAGGGTGCCGGCCACAATCATCAGTTCAGTGAACTGGAAACCTTAGAGCGCGTTGACCTTCTTGGAGATGGCCGACTTGCGGTTTGCAGCGTTGTTCTTGTGGAGAACGCCCTTGCTGACAGCCTTGTCCAGCTTGCGGCTGGCGGAAAGCAGTGCAACAGCCGCAGCATCCTTGTCGGTGGACTCAACGGCGGTGTTGACGGCGCGGATGGCCGTCTTCAGCTCGGACTTGACTGCGTTGTTACGCAGGCGAGCCTTCTCGTTGGTGAGGATGCGCTTCTTCTGGGACTTGATATTAGCCACGTGTGAACTCTCTTTTTCAATGCGGAAAATGGTCTAGAGGGCTTTCAGATTGGCCATTGACTGAGCGGCGTGGGGATACCTATGGCGACCA
>DASWAW010000319.1:0-1848 GCA_036390955.1 Arthrobacter sp. | reverse complement strand
CACCTACACCGGGGACATCGTCTACCAGAGCGAAGTCCAGCAGTTCAAGGACATCCGGGCCAGCGAGCACGCCGGCATCGTGATCATCCACCAGGAACTCGCGCTGATCCCCGAGCTGTCCATCATGGAGAACATCTTCCTCGGCAACGAGCCCACCAAGCGCGGAGTGATCGACTGGTCCGAGGCGCGGATCCGCTCCACCGAACTGCTGGCCCGGGTGGGACTGCGGGAAGACCCGGAGACCCCGATCAAGGAAATCGGCGTCGGCAAGCAGCAACTCGTCGAAATCGCCAAGGCCCTGAACAAGTCGGTAAAGCTGCTCATCCTCGACGAGCCCACGGCGGCCCTGAACGAATCCGACTCCCAGCACCTGCTGGACCTGATGCTCGGCCTGAAGGGCCGCGGCATCACCTCCATCATCATTTCCCACAAGCTGAACGAGATCGAGCAGATCGCGGACTCCATCACCATCATCCGTGACGGCAAATCGATCGAGACCCTGGACGTCAAGGCCGACGGCGTCGACGAGGACCGCATCATCAAGGGCATGGTGGGCCGGACCCTGGAATCCCGCTTCCCGGACCACGAGCCGAAGATCGGCGAGGTCTTCTTCGAGGTCAAGAACTGGAACGTGGGCCACCCCCAGATCCAGGACCGCATGGTCTGCAAGAACTCCAACTTCTTTGTCCGCCGCGGCGAGATCGTCGGCTTCGCCGGACTGATGGGGGCCGGGCGCACCGAGCTGGCCCGCTCCGTCTTCGGCCGCTCCTACGGCAGGTTCCTCTCCGGACAGATCCACATGGACGGCAAGGACGTCGAGCTCAAGTCCGTCAAGCAGGCCATCGACGCCGGCCTGGGCTACGTCACCGAGGACCGCAAGTCCCTGGGGCTGAACCTGCTCGATGACATCAAGGCCACCACGGTCTCGGCCAACCTCAAAAAGGTCAGCAAACACAACGTGATCGACGCCAACAAGGTCTTCACCGTCGCCGAGCAGTACCGCAAATCGTTGCGGACCAAGGCCCCGTCGGTGGAGGAGGGCGTCGCCAAACTTTCCGGCGGCAACCAGCAGAAGGTGGTGCTGGCGAAGTGGATGTTCACCGACCCCGAGCTGCTGATCCTGGACGAGCCCACCCGCGGGATCGACGTCGGCGCCAAGTACGAGATCTACGGCATCATCCAGCAGCTGGCCAACCAGGGGAAGGGCGTCATCGTGATTTCCTCGGAGCTGCCCGAACTGCTGGGCCTCTCGGACCGCATCTACACCATCTTCGAGGGCGCCATCACCGGCGTGCTCAACAAGGACGAAGCCAGCCAGGAGACCCTCATGAAACTCATGACTTCGGCCCGCAAGAGCGCCTGACCGCCGTGGCCACCTGCAACGAAGACTCAGAACACTCCGTAACCTCCGGAAACAAGGACTGAAACAATGAACGCGCTCAAGAAGCTCTTTGGCGGCAACACCCGCCAATTCGGCATGATCTTCGCCCTGGTGGCCCTGATCATCTTCTTCCAGATTGCAACCGACGGCCGGACGCTCACCCCGGGCAACGTCATCAACCTCTTCAACGGCAACTCCTACATCCTGATCCTTGCCATCGGCATGGTCCTGGTGATCATTGCCGGCCACATCGACCTCTCCGTCGGCTCGGTTGCGGCGTTCGTGGGCGTCTGCGTGGCCCTCTTCATCCGGGACTGGGGCATCCCCTGGTACCTGGGCATCCTGATGGGGCTGGGGCTGGGCGTGCTGATCGGCGCCTGGCAGGGATTCTGGACGGCCTACGTCGGCATCCCGGCGTTCATTGTCACGCTGTCCGGCATGCTGATCTTCCGCGGCGCCAACCAGTA
>DASWAW010000318.1:0-1890 GCA_036390955.1 Arthrobacter sp. | reverse complement strand
CCGCACACATGGAGTGAAGAGATCCGGCTCCCGCCGGCCCGAGCAGGAGGTCCCCACTGTGAGCAATACCGACGAGCCATTGGGCTATGTCACCATCCGCATCCCGATCCGCTCCGTCGTCGAGCGCGAGTCCTGGGAGATTCCCCAGGAGTACACCGTCCTCGAGGTGGGAGAAGCCGAACTGGTCTCCCACGACATGCCGGCCGGCTGGCACGGGAGCCTCCGCGAGGAGCTGGTCGAATCGGGGATTCCCCTGGCCAACTGGACGGACGAGGAGGTCGCCGACGCCTGCACCCGCCCGGCCGATACCGAATCGGCCCCCTTTCCTTACCCGAACCTTCTCGACTTCTTGCTCTCCAACGGCCGATGAAGCGGAACCTCCGCTCCGCCGCCGTCGGCGCCCGCAAGAAAGCACTGCGCCGCCGCAAACGCGACCGCATGAGGTGGGTCTGCTGTGAGCGGTGCCTCCGCCATATCCCTGGCCGGTTCGGCCGCGCCGAGACATTCCGGCCCACCGCCAACGCCGATGCCCTCCGTGACCAGGCCACCAATTCCTGAGCTGCGCCGCACACAGAAGGTTATGACGTTCACACCAGCCCACCAACCCGCGGGTACCCCTGCCGGCGGACAGTTCGCCACCACTGCCCACGCCGAGCCCGACCACGTACACCTGATGGGCCGGCGGGGCGACGACTTCGAGGACGCCATCGAGCAGATCGCCTTCCACACTCTGGCTTCGAACCGCTGGAAGGATGAGGCAGCCGACGGCCTGATGGGCCGCGGCAGCTTCGACCGCAGCCAGTTGTGCATCACCGCCTGGCGTGCCGTCGACAGGGCCGGTCTGCGGGAGATCGAGAAAGCAAGGCTGATCCCGGAGGCCTACGAGTTCCGCGACCGGACCATGGAGCGGTACGAGAAGCACCTCCCGGCGGCACTAGAGATGGTGGAGTCCGAATACCGCCAGGCCCTGGGCACCGTCGGCAACGGCGGCCTGTTCGACGCCACCGAACTGGACGTCACCCGCAAAGCCCTCCGCTACGAGATCGAACAGCACGCCGCCGCCGAGGGCTGAGCCCGGTGAAGTAGTCCGGCACCGCCGTACACATGGGGTCCATGAAGATTCTGAACATCAATGCCCGGCAAACCAACCAGACTGACGTCGCGCTGCCGTTCGAAACCGACCGCCAGGTGTGCCGGGCCTGGGAGTACCTCGTTTCCCGCGGACACCTCGACGATTTCAGCTACCGGCCCGCGTCCGAGGGGGAGGACGAGGACCGTGCGTTCATCGCGGACTTCCTCCGTCGCCGGGCCGCCGGCGAGTGCCAGGATGGAGGCCCGGAGGCCGACGAGATCCGCCGCCTCATCTCGAAACTCTGGGGCGCCGAGCTGAACTACGACATCCGCGAACTCCTCGGCGTGGAGGCCTGACATGCCCAGCAAGAAACTGAACGTTTCCCGCCGCGAGTGGCAGAGGCTCCTCATCGAGAGCTGGGGCAAAGAGAATGAGCCCGGCGGGCAGCCGTGGTTCGGTGAAGGCCGCTTCGTCCAGCACCTGACACCCAGCGTGGTCGTCCACATCGGGTTCTGCGGCCGCGATACCGGAGACACCTCCAGCACCCCGATCCGCACTCTCATCGGTATCACCTGCCCGGGCTGCACCCGCGTCGCGAAGCGGATCTCCCGGCGTATCGAAGCCGAGAACACCGCAAGAGAAACCGCCGCTTCGAGCGGCGCGGAGGGCTGAGATGGTTGGCTTCAAGAAGTTTCCCACTGCCGTCGCGCACCTGGCCAGCTACCTTACGGACCTGACAAGTCCGGGCCTGACCATATCCAAGATCGGCTTTGCTGCTGCCGCGACCGCCGCTGTGGTGCCCTTTCTGATCTTCCTGG
>DASWAW010000317.1:0-2126 GCA_036390955.1 Arthrobacter sp. | reverse complement strand
ATTTCAGAAGGATATGGCATGGCTACAGGCACAGTTAAATGGTTCAACGCCGAAAAGGGTTTTGGCTTCATTGCCCCGGATGACGGGTCAGCCGACGTTTTCGCCCACTACTCGGCAATCGCCAGCAGCGGCTACCGCTCGCTGGACGAGAACCAGAAGGTCGAGTTCGACGTCACCCAGGGCCCGAAGGGCCCGCAGGCTGAGAACATCCGCCCGCTCTAAGTACCCCGGATAGCAGCACCGGCCAGCCGGCCGCCATGCTTTCCCCAAGACCACAAGCGCCCCGCTCGAGGATTCCTCGGGAGGGGCGTTTGTTGTTGGTGCTGCCCCTTGCCTGGCGGCCGTCGTCAGCCGTCGTCAGCCGTCGTCAGCCGACGTGGACCCACGGCCGTTTGGTGACGTCCGGTTCGGCCTCGCGCAGCACCTCGCGGGTCACGGGCGCGATCTCGCCCTCGCCGAACGCCAGGAACCGCAGGAGGTTGCTGACGGGATTCCCCTCGGTCCAGCGGAAATAGATGTGCGGCATCAGGCCCGTCACGTCGCGGATATGCAGCAGGACCGAGGCGATCGTGTTTGGAACCACGGGCCCATGGACTTCCAGGATCCGGTAGCCGTGCCGGGTGATGCCGCGGACGGCGAGCTCCGTCTCGAAGTCGGAGGAGTCGTCCACGACCACTTCCAGGAAGATGGCGCGGTAGTCCAGCGGCAGGTGGCTGACCTCCATAGCGGACTCGAGTTTCTGCCGGTAGGCCTCCGCGCTCATTCGGAGCGGTTCGTGGGCGATGATCCGGATGGGCCCGTCCAGTTCGTCGGACATGAATTCCAGCGCCGCACGGTCCAGGTGGACGCGGGTGGCGTGCAGCTCAAAGGAACGCCCGACCCGCGACAGCAGCGAGATCACGATGATCCCCAGGATGAACACCGAAGCGATGCGGATACCTTCCGGCCGTTCGATGACGTTCGCAACGGTGGTGTAGATGAACACGACGGCAATGACGCCGAACCCGATCATGCGTTTGCGCTGCCGCTGCCGGCGGGCAGAGAGGGTCACGGCCACCGCCGCCGACGTCATCAGCACCAGCACGCCGGTGGCATAGGCACCGCCCTGCGCGTCGACGTCGGCCTCGAAGAGCCAGGTGATCAGGAACCCGACCAGCGTGAACACCAGCACCAGCGGCCGGACGGCCCGGGCCCAGCCAGGCGCCATGCCGTAGCGGGGCAGGTAGCGGGGTACCAGGTTCAGCAGCCCGGCCATGGCGGAGGCCCCGGCGAACCAGAGAATAGCGATGGTACTGACGTCATACACGCTGCCGAACCCCACCCCCAGGTACTCGTGGGCCAGGAACGCCAGCGCGCGGCCGTTGGCCTGGCCGCCGGGCTGGAATTCCTGCGCCGGAATGAGCACCACGGTCGTGAAGCTGCTGACGATAAGGAAGCTGCTCATAATGACAGCCGCGGTTGTCAGCAGCCGGCGGGCGCCGTCGATGCGGCCGGCGGGATTTTCTTCGGTATCGCTGGCGTGTCCCCGGATCTGCGGCATGACGGCCACCCCCGTTTCGAACCCCGACAGGCCCAGTGCGAGTTTGGGGAAGACGAGCAAGGCAAAGCCGACGGCGAGCAGCGGGTTTCCGTGCGACGTCGAGATCGCCTGCCACCAGTTGTCCACGGCAAGGGGGTGCGTAAACACCTCAAAGACCGAAACGGCCAAAACCACCAGATTCAGGCTCAGATAGACCGCGACGAGGAAAACGGCGACACCGATGGCCTCCTTGAAGCCACGGAGGAAGACGGCGCCCAGCATCGCCAGCAGGAAGAGCGTGACCAGCACGTTCTGACCCTGCAGCCAGCCGGGGGCAACCGGATTCTGGATCAGGTGCGCCGTGGCGTCCGCAGCCGACAGCGTCATGGTGATCATAAAGTCCGTTGCGGCGAAGCCCAGCAGGACCAGGACGAACAGCTTTCCGCCCCAACGCGGCATGAGCCGCTCAAGCATCGCAATGGAGCCCTCGCCCCGGTGGCTCTCGCCGGCCACGCGCCGGTAGACGGGCAGGGCGCCCAGCAGCGTGATAAGAACGAGCACGAGGGTCGCCAGCGGCGAAATCACGCCCGCGGCGAGCGCTGCGATC
>DASWAW010000316.1:0-6308 GCA_036390955.1 Arthrobacter sp. | reverse complement strand
TGTTGGCTGCACGCGTGGCAGCGCGCTTGGCGCTCGTCGCCGCCTTCTTCTCCTCGGGGGACAAGACGGCCTGGTCGGCGGGTTCCTTCTTCGCGGAAGACGGGGTCACAGAAAACCTTTCTAGCAGCGGTCTGTGGAATCGCCATACGGGCAACACCACTATGACCCTGTCAAGTCCGTGTTTCACATCAGGTGCGATCACGACCAGCAGAGCCACTAAGTAGAACTCCTGGGGCGACCATAATGTTCCCTGTTTCCAAGGTCCACTACGAGCACTTAATACACGGACCCAACCGGGTCTCGGCAACCATTGTCTCACGACTTTCCGATTCGGCGCCGAACCGGGACGCGGGGCCGCAATATCCTGCCACCGGCACCGCGGCCCGGCTTCGCCCACCGGCGGAACGCCTCAGGCGGCGCCCGGCCCGCGTCAGGCGACGTCGGGCTCGAACCTTTGCCAGGCAGCCTCCCTCCTGCGCGCCCAGCCGCAGAGCGTCCCGCGGCGGACCAGTTCGCCGAGCAGCTCTGCCAGCCGGTAGCCCGGGTGCTCCTCATCTGCGCGGCTGAACAATGCGTCAGCGAAGGATCCCTTACCGCGGCACCATTCAATCCAGCCCCGCCCTGTCAGCGCGGCGGCTCCCGCCTCGCCCCCGGCGGCGCACAGCTGCTCCAGGACCCCTTCCAGCCGTGCCATCAGGGTCCAGTCCGGCAAGGGCGGCGCCATCCCCAGCAGGACCTCGCCATAGTCGGGCACGTCCGGCGGGGGTTCGTCTCCGGCAGCAGCGCGGCTGCCGTCGCTCCCGTGGCGCACGGACCGGGGCGGGAATCCGTCCAGCGGCGGCAGCGGCGCCACTGCGGCCAACCCCGGCGCGGGTTCAGGCAGGCAGCTGCCCCATCCCGGGTCCACCGTGCCGCGGTCGAACACGCCGAAGTCCTCGGCGCCCCGCTCCGCGGCTTCCGGGCCGGCAGCCGCCATCACCAGGACGGCGTCACGCCAGGGTGGGACGCACAGGGACGCGCGCAGGTAGCCCGCGAGTTCCGCCGCCAGCTTCGGCCCCGGCGCCGGGGTGTCCAGCACCCGGGCCCAGACGTCCAGCACCTGGCCGAACTGGAGCCTGTCCCGCGTGCGGGAGGAGAACAGCTGCTCCCAGTCCCGCTGGGCCTCCAAGACAGCGGGATCCGCCGTGCCCGGCGGCGGCGTCAGAAAGGCTGTGCCCGGGGCCGCTCCGACCGTACTGCCGCGGAAGACCATCTCGGCGTTGAGCCGGCTGTTCCTGATCTCCTCAACCGGCCGCCCCGGCGGCGCACAGCAGGACGGATCGAGGCAATAGGCATTGCGCCAGAACTCCGCACCGACGAGCCACGCGTCCCGCACCGGCATGCCGGCGTCGGCCAGCGCGCTCTCAAGTTCGGACAGGAGTTCCGCCCAGGGCGTGCCGTCCCCGTCGGTTTCGGTGAAGAGGGCGAGCAGTGAACCGTCGGCGTGCTCGTCCGCCTCCAGGTAGGACGACACGGAACGGGCGAAGGCCCCGAGCCCTTCGGGGCCGGCACGGCCTGGGATTGCACGGCCGGAGCCGGCACGGCCTGGGCCGCCGCCTTCGCCGGGGAGGTCCACCCGGAGCGTTGCCCCGAGACGTTTTCCCTGCAGGGTCATGGCCACGAGGCTGCGCGCCGGCCAGTAACCCAGGGAGTGTGGGATGAACCCGAGGATGTCCTCCGGGCCGGTGATTCTCAGATGATCGGGAGCTGTCATAAAGCCAGCTTCGCGGCCACCGCGGACCCGCGTTAGAGTCGGCGCGTCCTATGTGGACAACTTGGGCGGGGCAAAACCACTGCCACGTCCCCGCGGTCAGGGCGTGCGGCGCCGCTCCGCGATGAGCCTGCGCTGCTCGGCGAGTGCCGCCAGCAGCGGCGGCACCACCACACCCTGGGCTGCCATCTGCTTCCGCACCTTCCGGCGGATGACAATGATCGCGCCCGATCCTCCGGCCAGCAGCAGGAACTGCACGCTCAGGGCGATCCGGAACGGATCGAGCCCATAGAGGTCGCCCTGGGAGAATCCGGTGGAGTGCAGGACGTCCAGGACCAGGCCGATCAGGTAGATGGCGACGAGCGAGGCGATGAAGCCGCCAACGTTCACGATCCCGGTGGCGGTGCCGATCCGGTGGGCCGGGTTGAACGTGCGGGCGAAGTCGAAGCCGATCATGGAACCGGGGCCGCCAATGGCGAGCACCACCACCAGCCCGGCCAGCAGCCACAGCGGGGAACGGCCCGGCATCAGCAGTACGGCGGCCCAGGCCGCGGCGGTGGCGGCGGAGATCAGCAGCACCATGGTGGACCGCCGCAGCGGATGCCGCGCGACGAAGCTGCCCATCAGCGGCCCGGCCGCGATGGCCGCGCCCACATACAGTGTCATCAGCCCCGAAACGGCGGCGGTGTCCAGGCCCTGCGCGGAGATCAGGAAGGGGTAGCCCCAGGTCATCGCGAAGACGGTGCCGCTGAACTGGACGGTGAAGTGGCTCCACAGTCCCAGCCGCGTACCGGGCTGCCGCCATGCCTGGGCCAGCGTGATTCCGGTGGCCCGCAGCCCCTGCGAGGATTCCGGCGCCGGGTGCCCGGGCGGACGGTCCTGCAGAAGGACCAGCACCAGCACCACGGCAAGGGCCGACATGCCCGCCAGGGCCAGGAAGGCGGGGGTCCAGCCGGCGAGGTGCAGGATCATCGCGAAGGGCACCACACTGATGAGCTGGCCGAGCTGCCCGGACATGCCGGTCAGCTGGGTGAGCAGCGGAACGCGGGCGGGGGCGAACCAGATCGGGATCAGCCGGATCACGGCGATGAACGTCATCGCGTCCCCGGCGCCGACCAGCACGCGGCCCAGCACGCCGCCGGGGATGTTTTCGGTGAACGCCAGCTGAAGCTGGCCCAGACCCATCAGCAGGGCGCCGCTGGCGATCATCGCCCGGGAGCCGAAGCGGTCCACGAGGATGCCGACCGGGATCTGCAAGGCGGCATAAACGAGAAGCTGCAGCACGGTGAAGAACGAAATTTCGGCCGCGCTGGCATGGAAGCGTTCCGTGGCCTCGAGTCCCACCACACCGAACGAAGTGCGCTGGCTGACCGCCACGAGGTACGCAAAGATCCCAATAATCCAGATCAGCCAGGCGCGGGGTGAAGTCACTCCCCCATTATGCCCGGGGAAGGTTAAATAGTATTTATTCGCCGGGTTCTTTACTTGCCAGGTACGCCTCCACGGCGGCACCGAGGGCGTCCGCGTTGGGCAGCTGGTCGTTCTCGTCGGCAAGCAGGGAGCGGCGGACGGTGCCTTCGGCGTTCTCGTCGTAACGGGTCTCGAGCCGTGAAACCACCTGCTGCACTTCCTCCGAAGCCTCGATCTGCTCTGCGATCTGGCGTCCGACTTCCCGGCCTGCTTCGCGGAGCCGGTCGGTGGGGAGCATGAGCGAGGTGGCCGCCCCGAGGTATTCGAGTCCGGCGACAGCGGCCGTCGGGTATTCGGCTTCGGCAAGGTAGTGCGGCACGTGCATGACGTAGCCGGCCACGTTGCGCCCGGCTTCCGTCAGCCGCAGCTCCAGGATGTGTCCGACCGCGGCCGGCACCTCGACGGTGGGCTTCCAGGCCGAAATGCCCTCGATGAGGTCCGGGCGGTTGCCGTGGACCGTCACGCCGACGGGCCGGGTGTGCGGGACCGGCATGGGGATGGAATGGATCCAGGTGACGAGGTTGACGTCCAGCTCCTCGACGATTCCGACGACGGCGCGGGCGAACCGCTCCCATTGCAGGTCCGGTTCGAATCCGGCCAGGAACAGGAACGGGCTGCCGAGCCCGTCGACGAGGCGGTACAGCGCGAGGCGCGGCGCCTGGTAGTCCTGCAGGTGGTCTTCGACGAAGCTGATCTGCGGCCGCCGGGAGCGGTAGTCGATCAGCTGGTCGGCGTCGAACTCGGCGACCATCTCGGAATCCAGGGTGTCCAGCATTTCGACGGTGATCTGCCGGACGACGTGCCCTGCGTCAGCGAAGCCGGTGAATCCCATGACGAGGTTCAGTCCGCGCAGCTCGGGGCTGTGGAACAGCGCGTCATCACGCAGGTAAAGCGATTCGGGGTCCAGCAAGGAGCCGGAAATCCGTTCAATCACGGCATGTTCCTTTCGTCGTAGTCATTGGGTGCGGCCGGACGGGCCCTGCGGGGGCTGCGGCCCTCATACCGGGTACAACACGCCGGAGTGCGGGCGCATTCCTGCCCGGGGTGTGCCCCAGCTCTCATTCAATTGAACACCCGCGCCGGGGAGAGACTACGATCGGAGCTGGCCTTATGACGGCTTGAAGACACCTGGGTTACGTCTCAAACCGACAGTGGCCCGCGTTCCATGGCAGGGCGGAAGAACATGCGGTTCCTGCCGAAAAAACTCAGAGAATTGAGGACTGCCCTCGTGGTCAAGAATACTGAAGTCAAACTTAGTGCAGTCGCCGGGGACCTCAAGAAGTCCCCCAGCGATGCCCTCGTCATCGGCGTGGGGCAGGGCACCGACGGTCCCGTTCTGCTCAGCAACCCCCTGACGGCCAAGGCCGCCGAAGCCCTGGCCGAATCACTGAGTGTTCTTGGCATCACCGGGGCAGCCGACCAGGCCCACCGCCTCCCGGGCCTGGCCGAAGCCGGCGCGAAAGTCCTCGTGCTCGCCGGCGTCGGCAAGATTTCCGGATCCCAGCCGCTCACCGAAGAAGCACTCCGCCGCGCCGCCGGCTCGGCCGTCCGCCAGCTCGCCGGCGTCGGCACCGTCACCCTGGCCCTCCCGACGTCGTCGCTCGGCGATGTGGCGGCCGTCGCCGAGGGCGCCGCGATGGGCGCCTACTCCTACACCGAGCACCGCTCCTCAAAGGACGGCCTGAAGGACCCGGTGAAGAACGTCGTGATTGTCACCGACCTTGCCGCCGACAGGGCCCTGAAGCCGGCGCTGGACCGTGCCGCACTGATCGGCAAGGCAGTCAACGCGACCCGCACACTGGTCAACCAGCCGCCGAGCCACCTCTACCCCGAATCCTTCGCGGAAGCGGCCAAGGAACTGTCCAAGGGCCTCCCGGTCAAGGTGACCGTGTGGGACGAGAAGCGCCTGGAAAAGGAAGGCTTCGGCGGGATCCTGGGCGTCGGAAAGGGCTCCACCCGCCAGCCGCGCCTGGTCAAGGTCGAGTACTCCCCCGCCAGGGCCACCGCCAAGATCGCCCTCGTGGGCAAGGGCATCACCTTCGACACCGGCGGCATCTCGCTCAAGCCGCACTTGGGCATGGGCGACATGAAGTCCGACATGGCGGGCGCCGCCGTCGTCCTGAACAGCGTGCTGGCCATCGCCGGACTGGGCCTGCCCGTGAAGGCGACCGCCTGGCTCTGCATCGCCGAGAACATGCCCTCCGGCGCCGCCCAGCGCCCGGCCGACGTGCTGACCATCTTCGGCGGCAAAACCGTCGAGGTGCTCAACACCGACGCCGAGGGCCGCCTGGTCATGGCGGACGGCATCGTCGCCGCCAGCCAGGAGTTCCCGGACGCCATCATCGACGTCGCCACCCTCACCGGCGCGCAGCTGGTCGCCCTCGGCGACCGCACCGCCGGCGTCATGGGCTCCGACTCGGTCACCGCTCCGCTCAAGGCTGCCGCGGACCGCGCCGGCGAGCTCGTCTGGCCGATGCCGCTGCCCGAAGAGCTGCGCCCCAGCCTCGATTCGCAGGTCGCGGACATCGCCAATATCGGCGAACGCCATGGCGGCATGATGACGGCGGCCGTCTTCCTGCGCGAATTCGTGGGCAAGGGCAAGGATGGCGAGCAGATCCCCTGGGCACACATCGACATTGCCGGCCCGTCCTTCAACAACGGCAGCCCCTACGGCTACAACCACAAGCAGGGCACCGGCTGCACCGTGCGCACGCTCGTGGCCTACGTCGAGGACATCCTGGCCAAAACCGCCTAGGTCCGGCACCGTCCTGTTCTCACGCGGCCTGGCCGCCGGGGCCCTCCCGCCCCGGCCGCCGGTCCGCGTGAGACTGGACACAAGCTCTCCACAAACGCCACGGCAAGGTGGAGCATGTATTAGTGGTTCGCTAAGGTGAACTCCGGTAGTCACAAATGAAAGGGAACTGTCCTGCTGGCATAATCACGGCAGGGAAGTTCCAAGACCAGATGATGCGTACTCTCGTGTCATCGTTCACGCGAGGGAGCGTTTTAGTGGCCGATCAGGCAACTGCGCAAGAATTCGACATCCTGGTACTCGGCGGCGGCAGCGGCGGCTACGCAACTGCCCTGC
>DASWAW010000315.1:0-3888 GCA_036390955.1 Arthrobacter sp. | reverse complement strand
CGACTACCAGGAGCCGACCCTGCCGGTGCGGCACATTCCCACCCCGTTCTGAGCAGCGCCCGTGATGAGGAGTAAGTCATGAACGACAAGTCCGGAGCAGCAGCGGTGGTCCCGGCCGAGGCGGAGGCGGCCTGGTACGCGCTGGCACCCGCGGAGGTGGCGGCCGAACTGAGGGTGGACCCGGCCCGCGGCCTGACCGCCGCCGAGGCGCAGCAGCGGCTGCAGGAGTACGGCCCGAACGCGCTGGCCGCCGCGAAGCAGGAGCCGGTCTGGAAACGGTTCTTCAAGCATTACGCGGACTACATGCAGATCGTGCTCGTGGTCGCCGCCCTGGTCAGCCTGCTGATCGAGGAATACGGGACGGCCATCGGGCTCGCCATTCTGACGCTGTTCAACGCGTGGCTGGGATACCACCAGGAAGGCAAGGCCGAGGCGGCCGCCGCTTCCCTGGGCAAGATGATGAAGGCGATGGCCAAGGTGCGCCGCGACGGCGTCATGGCGGAGGTCACCGCCGAGGAAATTGTGCCGGGCGACATCGTGGTGGTCGACGCCGGCGACCGCGTCCCCGCCGACGGCCGGATCATCCTGGCGGCGACCCTGCAGATCGAGGAGGGCGCCCTGACCGGCGAGAGCGTCGCGGTCGAGAAGGACACCGCGTCCATCGGCCGGCACGACGTCGGCATCGGTGACCGCGTGAACATGGCGTTCATGAACACCAACGTCACCCGCGGCCACGGCGAAATCCTTGTCACCACCACGGGCATGGGGTCCGAGGTGGGGCACATCGCCCACATGCTGTCCGGGCAGAAGGCGGAGAAGACCCCGCTCACCAAGCAGGTGGACCGGCTCACCATCTTCATCATCATCGCGGCCCTCTTCGCTTTCATCGCCATCGTCGCGATGGGCCTGGCCCAGGGCGAATCCTTCGCGGTGCTCTTCGGGATCGGCGTGGCGCTGGCGGTCGGCTCCATCCCGGACGCGCTGCCCGCCGTCGTCACCACGATCCTGTCCGTCGGCTCGGTCAACATGGCCAAGAAGAACGCCATCATGAAGGTCCTGCCCGCCGTCGAGACGCTGGGCTCCACCTCGGCGATCAACTCCGACAAGACCGGCACCCTGACCCTGAACCAGATGACGGTCCGCGAGATCACCACCGTGCAGCACCACTACACCGTCAGCGGTGAGGGCTACAGCTTCGAGGGCCAGGTCAAACGGACCACCGGCGACGCCGAACGGGACCTCGACTACGTCATGTTCCCGTGCGCGCTGTGCAACGACTCCGACATCCAGGACGGCGAGGTCATTGGGGACCCCACCGAGGCGGCGCTGTACGTGCTCGCGCAGAAGGGCGGCGTCGATGTCACGGAGTTCCGCCGGAACCACCCGCGGGTGGCATCGGTACCTTTCGACTCCGACTACAAGTTCATGGCCACGTTCCACCGGATGCCGGGCGCCGACGGCAGGCCCGTGATCCGGGCGTACGTGAAGGGGGCGCCCGACGTCGTGCTCGGCAGGTCCTCGTCCGCGCGGATGCCGGGGGGCCGCGCCGAGACCCTCACCGAGGAGACGCGCGCCAAAGTCCTCGCCGAGAACGATCGCATCGCCAGCCAGGGCAGGCGGGTGCTCGCCCTGGCACAGCGCGAGTTCGAACCGGCGTCGTTCGATCCGTCGGGTGACCTCATGGCCCTCATGCAGGACCTGGAGATCTCGGCGCTGGTCGGTGAAGTCGACCCGCCGCGAGCGGAGGCGGTGGCCGCCATCGCCACGGCGAAGCACGCCGGCATCCGGGTCCGGATGATCACCGGCGACCACGCCGTCACCGCGGCCGCGATTGCCGAGGAACTGGGCATCAGGGGCCGTGCGGTCACCGGCGCCGAGTTTGCGGCGATGAACGACGCCGAGGCCGACAGCCAGATCGACGGGATCGGCGTGATCGCCCGCGTGGCGCCCGAACACAAGGTCCGGCTGGTCGAGGTGCTCAAGCGCAAGGGCCACATCGTGGCCATGACCGGCGACGGCGTGAACGATGCGCCGGCGATCGCCGCGGCCGACATCGGGATCGCGATGGGGATCACCGGCACCGACGTCGCCAAGGGCGCGGCCAAGATGATCCTGGCGGACGACAACTTTGCCACCATCGTGGCGGCAGTTGAAGAGGGCCGGCTGGTGTACGACAACCTGCAGAAGTTCATCCGCATCCAGGTCGCCAACCTGTTTATGTTCATCCTGGCGTTCATCGGATCGTCCGCCTTCGCGATCGCCGGCACGGCGCTGCTCAGCCCGGCCCAGGTGCTGTGGATCCACCTGGCGATCGTCGCGCCCATCGGCGCGGTGATGGGCCTGGATCTCGCGACGCCGGGCATCATGGACCGCAAGCCCCGGCCCTTCAACCAGCCGATCATCGTCCGGTCGATGATGGTGCGCCTGCTCGTCGTCGGGTTGTTCATGGCGGCCGCGACACTGGTTCTCGTGCAGGTGGGCAAGACCTCGTATGACTCGCTCGTGGTCGGCCAGAGCATGGCCATTGTGGGCCTGGGGCTGATGAACATCGCCGTCGCCCTCAACCTGCGCTACCCCACGGAGAGCGCCTTCGGACCCTCCACCGTCTCCAACCCGAAGCTGCTCTGGGCCTTCGCGTGGGCCTTCATCGGGTCCATGCTGATCACGCAGATGCGGGTGCTGCAGGACCTGTTCGGCACCGTCCCGCTCACCGGCCAACAGTGGCTGGCCTGCCTGGTTCCGGCCGTGCTCCTCCTGGTCCTCGGCGAACTTTTCAAGATCATCCTGCGCGCCCGCCACGCCCACTAACCCCCGTTCCAGCGAGCAACGCGGGGTCACATCGCGCCCATCCCCAGCCCCAACATGGGCGCGATGTGACCCCGCGTTGGTGGGTTTGGCGGGCGGGGCGGGGCGTGTCATTTGCCGAGATATTCGCCACTAAAGGTTAACCCTCAAACATCAAACGTCTAACCTTTAGGAATGGCTAGCAGCACGGCGGTATCCGCCCCACCCCAGACAGCACCTCCCGCCGTCGTGCGCGCACCGCGCGGCGTGGTCATCGCCGGAGTCGTCGCGATCGTGCTGATCGGCCTGAATCTGCGGGCCGGCATCACCGGGGCCGCCGCCCTCCTGCACGACCTCCAGGAAGTCCTGGGCTACGGGCCGCTGATCGCCGCCATCATCCCCTCGATCCCCACGCTGTGCTTCGCCGTGGCCGGTGCCGCGACCTCGTGGCTGACCCGGCGCCTGGGCCTCGAGAAGGCGATCCTGCTCTCCCTCGTGCTGCTCGCGGCCGGTCTGCTGGTCCGCGGCATCCCGTCCACCGGCATGCTGCTGGCGGGCACCGTCGTCGGGATGTCCGGCCTGGCGATCTGCAACGTGGCGATGCCGTCCTTCATCCGGGTCCACTTCGCGCACCGCACCTCGCTGATGACGGCCCTTTACACCGTGACCATGACCACCGGCGCCACCGTCGTCGCCGTGCTGATCGTCCCCGTGGCGCAGCAGCTCGGCTCGCCCTCCGCCGGCGTCGGAGCGATCGGCTTCCTCGCACTCGGAGCCTGCCTCGGCTTCCTGCCGATCGCCCTGCACGCCCACCGCAACGCGCCCGCCGTCAAAGCCGGCCGGGTGTCCCCCTGGCCGCTGCTGCGGACCCGTACCGGCGCGCTGATCACCCTCGGCTTCACGGTCCAGGCCCTGCTGGCCTACGCCGTGCTCAGCTGGTTCCCCTACATGCTGGTCACGCTGGGCCTCTCGGCGTCCGAGGGCGGGCTGATGTTCGGCCTGATGCAGCTGGTCTCCGTCCCGGCCGGCATGGTGCTGGTCGCGATCGGCTCACGCCCCCGGATGCAGCGCACCGCCTTCTACCTGGCCACAGTCACGATGGCC